>NZ_JANXUG010000070.1 GCF_025352015.1 Flavobacterium sp. | reverse complement strand
CGAACTTGTATTCGCCTTTTTTATAAATTTCCTTGTTGGGCAGTACAACTTCGTATGTATAAATGCCTTTGGGTAATAAAAAGAGGCATTCTTTACCGTCTTTTTGGATAACGAGTTCTTTTTTAATCTCGTCTCCTTCCTCGTTTTTACCCACAATCCTGAAAGTAATTTTGTCTACTAGTTTGTTTTTGACGCAAACACTTTCTATAAATTTACTATCCGACTTAGCTCCTTTGGTGGTTTTAAAAACACTTAAACCGGTTAGCAATAATTCTCCGCCTTTAAGAGCGGTTTGGAGGTCGGATTGGGCAAAAGACATTACTGGCAATAGGGTTGCTATTGCAATGAGAATGTACTTTTTCACAACTATTTTAATTAAAATAATCTAAAACGGATTGCCAAAATAATTAACATAATCAGAAGAAAAGTAATGATGTTAAAGGTATTCGCTTCAGTCTTTATGAAAGATTCTTCCTTATTCAGAAAATAATCGATGATTATACCCAGCACAAATAATGATAACATTATCGGCAGTACACCTATATGCTTTATTGTAGTAACAATCATCGAGTCTTCGTACTTCCATTCTACAATCCATAATAAATAGAAAATACCAATAGCATATCTGTAGTTTTTAAAAAAATCTTTTTTGTTCATTTTATATAATAATTAATATTTATTGACAACCATCAGCGCAAGAAGTAAGTGTACTGGCACATAATGCCAAAGCTCTTTTATGAGCTCTAGAACCAAACCACATTGCTACAGCACCACCAAACCCGCCAGCCAACGTCTCCGCATATGTTGCATCCGCATCACTACCACAACTTACTGCGTTATTTATACAATCGTTTATACAACCAAAAGCTACAGTATTATTTGGTTTTATTATAGAACTAAGAGGGGTTCCGTACAGAGGAGACTCTTGTAATAAATTTAAAAATTCTTTATTATTTTCTTTAACTTGTTTGAGAAAATCCAAATTATTTTTAAGAATTTCTAACATCAGACCTATTTGTTCATTGTACTTTTTTATGGCTTCTTCTTCATCCTTGAATTTTGTCTTTGAAATATTTTCTTTTAACCATATTTTAAAACTTTCTTCTGATTTAAAGACACTTAAATCATCAACGTCTACGTTCAAATTATTATCAAAATCATTTAATCCAGAGTAAAAGACTTCTGTTGATTTTTTATAATTTTCATACAAACTTTTAAACTCTTGTCCATATGACAAACTTCCAAATAAAACCGTGGCTATCAAGCCAAAAACTAATTTTTTCATTTTTAATTGTTTTTAAAATTATACATTTTTTTCGTTTAACAAAACTTTTCGCGATTATTTTGATGTTGTAAAGTTGCCATTACTGTTATCCATTGCCAAACAACAAATTGTTTAAATCAAACAACTTATTGTTTGAAATTATTAAAAAGTTGTTTGAAAAAACATCCTTTTTATACAATAAATCTGTAATACCTACGTTATACGCTACCTCACTTTAATAAATTTCAAATACCACAAAAAACAAATTATTAATAATTTAAAAAAACAAAACCATGACAACAGGTATTACATTGAAATTGTTACAAGAAAAAAGAAAATTATCCCAAGAGGAACTTGCCTATAAAATAGGTGTCGTTCAGGCAACAATTGGCAACTGGGAACGTGGTAAAAGCATTAAAATGGATTATATCCCCAAATTGGCTACTATATTAGAGGTCACGGCGTCTTATTTTATGGATGAAACCCAAACAATAATTAATCAACCAACTGCTGATGCAATAGTCAATAAAGAAACAGGTTTTGAAATAACCATTAAAACACCCAATACTTTATTTGATGACCTTAATAAAAAAATGGATTTTATAATTAATCGATTCAACGGAATTTTATGACTACGGAACAAATTATAGAATAAAAAAATCCCCTCGTTTTATAACGAGGGGATTTTTTTTCTAATCATCTTTAATGGTGATGACCACTTCTTCATCGAACTTGTATTCGCCTTTTTTATAAACATCTTTGTTGGGCAGTACAACTTCGTATGTATAAATGCCTTTGGGTAATAAAAAGAG
>NZ_JANXUG010000059.1 GCF_025352015.1 Flavobacterium sp. | reverse complement strand
GCAATAAGTTTTTTTTTCAAAATATCAAGTAGAATTTAATATTAGTATTAAGCAATTTTAAGGTTTATTAAAAAAAGTCTGAATTGTTTTATTAAGAATTCAGACTTTTTAAATAAAATTAACGGTTATTGAAGGCAAAGAGTTTTTGTTAACGTTCTGTTATGAAATGTAAGTACTCCACCACCTCTATCTGAGTCATAGCCGTAATCGAAATTTTCCCAGACACCTGATGAATTCTGAAGGCAAATATTTCCTGGCCCCGTTGGAATACCACCACCATTTAACATAAACATCTGTTCTCTTTTTAAAGCTTTGTCTTGAAATTTGTCTAATTGTAAACTTTCTAGTTTCATAATTTCTAAAATTTTAATTATTAAATAATTTTTTAAAAACCATCTAATCAATTATTTTATTAAAACAACGTGCACTTTGCGATTAGCAAAACAAATGTAAAGATGATTTTAAGTTTATCAAAATTGTAAATTATTTTTCAAAATAAAAATGCCATTTTCAGCAAATTAATTGCACTTTACAGCATTTTTAATAACTTTGATTAAAAGAAAGGACAATCATGATAAAACAATAACTAAAAGATACACGTGAAAAAAGATTTTCACAAGAGGAATTTGCTTTCAAACTCGGCATGGATACCTCAAACTATAACCGCAGAGAAAACGGTATTACCAAAATATCCAAAAAAGAATGGGACAAAATGGCAAAAGAACTTAACGTGAAACTAGAAGAAATTTATCAACCAGATGATGGTGTTTATATCATTAATAACGAAAATGCATCAGGAAACTATTCTGGAAGTCATAATTTCTTTAACTCTGAAAATGATCAGTTTGTTTTTGAAACCATGAAAAAATACATTCATAAACTCGAAGAAGAAAACGCAACTTTAAAAAACCAAATAAAATAGCCCAACGAAAATGGTTTCATTGGGCTATTTTCTTAAATAAACCTAAACTTTACGCAACCTTCACACCACCATCTTTAATCTTTGCCGATCTCATGCGCTGTATAACTTTAACCGAGGTATATTCATCCTGAATAACTGTTCCTTTAAAAACCAGTTTCCCATTCCTAACTATTTTTCAAATCATTTTCAACAGTTCTTCATAATGACCTTGGTTAGCATCTGTTAACTTTTTACGGTTATTAATAAGCTCATTCTGAGTCTGGTTTTTTGCGGTCATACTCACTTTATAATCAGTCAAAGAACCCGCAAAACCAGCATCCATTCCCTGAGCAACTAGTGCAACTTGGTTAGAAACAACAAACTGTCTCACACCCTCAATTTTCAAAATAGCACCTTCAATATTGCCATTAAACAAATCATTCTTCAAATCGGTAACAATACCAGCATTCAACGAAGCATCTTTAAAATAAGCACTCAAAAAATTCAAATCTTCATTCAATCTTTTAGCTTCTTCATACAAACTGGCGGTCACTCCCTTCTGACTTTCAGTAAGTATCAAACTACTTTCTAGTTCCTTTACAAAATTTAGCTTTGCAATAAACTCATCTTTAAAAGAAGCATCCAATTTCGAAAACCTACTTCTAATAACATCAAAATCACGAGTATAACTCGTTAAAACAAAATCGCCAAAAGCACTAACTTCCTCATTTCTAACATTTGCATTCATAATAATTAAATTTAAGTGAAACATCTAATACAATTTTAATAGCACTACAATATCAAAATTAAGAATGCAAAACGTATGCCTTCAAATATAAAAAGCAAGATTTTAACCAATATTTAACACAAATCCAATCAAGCTAAAAAACCATTTCTCTCTATATTCAATCTCTTTTTGTAACCCAAAGCGTCTACCTGTCGGCAAACAGGCAGTTGAGGGGGCAATCAGCAAGGGTTATAGAGCAATCAATTGGGGTTTATAAATATCAAGTTGGGGTTATGAACTAACCAGTAAGGGTTATTTAGTTCCCAATAAGGGGTTTTAAGTAACCAGTCAGGGTTTTAGTCTATCTAGGTAGGGTTTTAATCTATCTAGGTGGGGTTTTTTACTAACAAGTCGGGGTTGTTAAGTATCCAGTCAAAGAAAATGTTACAGTAAAAGCCGGGCTGGGGAAGAAATAAAATGAGTATCTTTACATAATATAAAGAAACAAAAATGACTACAATAACTTTAAAAATTAACAAAAACACCAAAGCAGGAAAACTACTTGCTTCATTGATTGAATTGTTAAGCAAAGAAGCAAATGGCGTAGAAATACTCGAGAGTAATTCAAAATCAGGTATTTCAGAGGCATTTGATGATGTTAAAAGTGGTAAAATAAACTCATATAAAGACAGTAATGAGTTGTTTAAAAAAGTTTTGAATGTATAAAATTATAACTACTAATAGGTTTGAAAAAAGTTTAAAACTTTGTAAAAAGAGAAACTATGATTTAAGTTTATTAAAAGTTGTCATTGATGAATTAGCTTTAAAAGGAAAACTTCCTTCACAATATAAACCACATAAACTTTCTGGAAATTATAAAAATTGTTGGGAGTGTCATATTAAACCTAATTGGCTTTTAATTTGGCAACAAAATGACCAAGAATTAATATTGTTGTTTATGGATACAGGAACACATTCGGATTTGTTTTAATCCTTCCCCAACAATCCATCCAACTCCTTATCATAAAAAAACAAAAACATACTTCCCATCATATCTTGATTTTCGGATGTAGTATTGTTTACGTTTAATATAATTTCGTAGTCGTGATTTTTGTATAACCAAATCCCTTCTTCGGACAAAAAAGGTTCAATGCTAGTTAAGCCAATTTTCCCTTTGTGATTTACAATTTTGCTAGTAAAAACACACTTCTTTATTGTTTTATCAAATAAGGATATTTGAGTAGCAAACGGATGAACATGAATCGCCGCAGCATGCAAACGCAAACTATCCTGAATTTCCAGTTGATTATTCACAGAACTTCTATACGTGTTTTTTCCAACAGGAATTACCCAATGACCAGATAGTTTATTACCGTGCCCATCATCATAAGTATGATTCTTAGTTTCAACCGGAATACATTGATTGGTTCCTGGATCTAATGGTGATTTATACGGATCAGATTGATTATAAGAAAGCATGATAAAAGCTGTTCGGCTCATCAATGGTTTCAAATTTTTCTCTCTTGTATAGTTGATATCAACTTCATGCCGTATCCAAAAATTTGCATCAAGAAGATTGTGATTTAAAGATTGTGTGGTTACATACAAAAACTCATTTCCTTTCATCGGAACACCATAACCACTAGGAAAACTGAAATTTTCCATACCATGTGAAAGTGATGTCAGTCGTGGATAATGCTTACCAATTCGATTTTCTAAATGTAATGAACTGTAATAATTCACGTCATTAAAATCAATATTCGTATGACAAATAAAATCCTTTGAAATTGTTTGCAGCGATTTATTATCAATCGCTTTTACGTGAAAACCTGTAAGCCAAATTAAAGTCGAATCTTGCGAAAGTTGCACATAATTAGACGCTTTCGGACCTTCCATCGACTTGTAAATACCATCAATATAAAATTCAGGCGAAATCATTTTATAGGTTTCTAATTTATTTTCGACTTTCCAATTTGGATTTACAACGCCTAATTTTTCAAACAAAAACGACTTCACAATGGCTTTATGACGGTTGGACAATTGCCAATGCCAAATTCCCGCGCCAATAAAAGCTACCAAAAACAAAACTCCTAAAATTTTATATATCTTTGATTTTCTCATGATTGTCAAAATTACATTTTTATATGAATGATAGAAAGCAAATAAGTACAAAAAGATTTTTTGGTTTAGATTTTTTGCGCACCCTTTCTATAAGTTTGCTGCTGTTTTCGCATTCCTCCTGGATTTATAATTCACATGCTTTATTAGGTAAATTACAAGATGCTAGTGGTTTTTTAGGTGTCGAATTGTTCATTGTTTTAAGCGGATTTTTAATAGGAGGTATTCTTTACAAACAATATCTTCATGATAATTATAGTTTAAAAGATGCGCTTTTGTTTGTCTCCCGAAGATTAATGCGAGTCCTGCCTAGCTACTATTTGGTTGTTTTTATACTAGCAATTGTATTTCTGTTATTTAGATTTTCGATAGCACCCGTTTGGAAATATCTTTTGCTGATTCAAAATTTTGCCACGCCTATTGCTGCTTTCTTCCCAGAATCGTGGAGTTTACCCGTCAAAGAAATCGGTTATATTTTTGTAGTGTTCTTGTTATTGATTTCCTCAAAAATAGTGTGGCAAATTTCAAAACGCTATATGTTTTTATACATTATAGTTGGATTAATAATCGCCACATTTTTATTGAAATTATATTACAACATATATTCAACAAATTTAGATTTAAAACAGTGGAGTTTTGAAGTTCGTTCTGTTGTTATTTACAGGATTGATTCAGTTTTGATTGGTGTTCTTTTTGGCTATTTTAATCATAATTATAAAGAATTTATTGTAGCAAAACGCAAGTTATTTTTTGTGGTTGGCGTTGTTTTATTTTTACTCTTAATTTTGTGCATTGTAGTTTTCAAATTGAGATTAAATAATGCTTCCTGGTTCTGGAATATCTGTTGTTTGCCATTAGTATCCTTGATGATATGCATGTTTATTCCCTATTTGTTAAACTGGAAAACGCCTTCGCAAACACTTCGAAAAGTTATTACTTTCATTTGTAATATTTCCTATTCCGTCTATTTGGTGCATTACAGTTTGGTGCTTTTTCTAATGAAATATTTTATTGAAACAAAGAATTTCAATCTTTGGCAATTAAACGGTTTTGCTCTTCTATACTTGTCAGTTACCGTTGGATTGAGTTATTTAATGTATACTTTTTTTGAAAAACCAATCAATGAATATCGAGCTAAAAATTTCAAGCTAAATGACAAATAATACAACACACAGGGTTTTTGGATTAGACTTAATGCGGGCCATAGCAATTACAATGGTGCTGTGTTCACATATTCTATGGATATATAATCCGAATGATGGAATAATTCGTCATTTATTTGCCCTTTTTGGATTTTTAGGTGTTGAATTTTTCTTTGTGTTAAGCGGTTTTTTGATCGGTAGGATACTTTACAAAATCTACTTGAAAGAAGATTTCACTAGTAAAATCGCTTTTGGATTTCTCAAAAGAAGATGGTTCAGAACATTACCCAATTATTATTTGGTGCTGCTTATCAATAGTATAATTACAATGAGTTTGGGTTATTCAATGCCAAATTTTGGGTTGTATTTTGTATTTCTACATAATGGTTTTTTCAAAATGTCGACGTTCTTTCCCGAATCATGGAGCTTGTCTGTTGAAGAATGGGCCTATTTTATTTTGCCATTTTCACTGTTGTTATTTTCGCTTTTTTTCAAACCAAAAAACAAGAATAGATTCTTTCTGATTATTACCTTGTTTCTAACTACATTATTCGTTTTTTTTAAAATTAGTTACCAATTTCACAACCAAACTACTACATTAGAGGAGTGGAATGTTTCTTTAAAATCGGTGATGATTTATCGGTTAGATGCCATTTTCATAGGAGTTATATGTGCTTGGATTAGTATTAATTATTCTAATAATTGGAGGAAATTTAAAGTCTCATCAGTATTAATTGGAAGCTTTATAATGCTTTTCATGTATTTCGGAATGGGTTATTTACGAATTCTTCCCGAAACATGCCCTTATGTTTGGAATGTAATTTATCTTCCTTTAGCATCACTCTCTATTGCCTTTTTTGTTCCTTTCTTTTCTCAGTTGGAGATGTCAATTTCATTCATTAAACGTCCAATTGTTTTTATTAGCAAAATTTCTTACTCAATTTATCTGCTTCATTACAGTGTTTTGCTGCAATTATTCATGTTTTTTTTTGATAAAGAAAAAGCATCTTTGCTACAACTTCATTTCTTAACCGCAGTTTATCTTACAACTACAATTGTAATATGCTATCTTTTTTACCGTTTTTACGAAAAACCAATGATGGATTTGAGAGATAAAAATTAAGAATAGTCATTTTATAAAGCTTTATTTATAGTATTTGTAAAAATGCAATAACAAAAACTATCATTTCGTAAAATAGTGCTTCAAATCAATATATTTTATTAAAATCTTTTATAAAAGCTCAACGTTTTCGTAAATTTGCACAGCAAACAAATAAACCCAATATACTATGGCTTTTGACATTGAAATGATTAAAAAAGTGTATGCTACTATGGCTGAAAGAGTTGATAAAGCTCGACAAATAGTTGGACGACCATTAACACTTTCTGAAAAGATTTTATATTCACATTTATGGGAAGGAAATCCTTCACAAGCTTTCTCACGAGGAAAAGATTATGTAGATTTTGCTCCCGATAGAGTTGCCTGTCAAGATGCAACCGCCCAAATGGCATTATTACAATTTATGCACGCCAGAAAAAAAACAGTTGCCGTTCCAACCACAGTTCATTGTGATCACTTAATTCAAGCAAAAGATGGTGCAGCCACCGATTTAGCCTTTGCGAACAAACAATCAAAAGAAGTTTTTGATTTTCTTTCTTCTGTTTCTAATAAATATGGAATTGGTTTTTGGAAACCTGGTTCTGGAATTATACACCAAATCGTTTTAGAAAATTATGCATTTCCAGGTGGAATGATGATTGGAACAGATTCGCACACAGTAAACGCCGGCGGACTTGGGATGTTAGCAATTGGTGTTGGTGGTGCAGATGCTGTTGATGTAATGTCGGGTATGTCATGGGAATTGAAATTTCCAAAACTTATTGGAGTAAAATTGACAGGAAAATTAAACGGTTGGACGGCACCAAAAGATGTAATCCTTAAAGTTGCCGATATTCTTACCGTAAAAGGTGGCACTGGAGCAATCGTTGAGTATTTTGGAGAAGGCGCAACCAATATGTCGTGTACAGGTAAAGGAACCATTTGTAATATGGGTGCAGAAATAGGAGCAACGACTTCTACCTTTGGTTACGATGATTCGATGAGACGCTATTTAGCGGCAACTAATCGTCAAGATATTGTGGATGCTGCCGATACAATAGCTGAATATTTAACTGGTGATGCCGAAGTTTATGCTAACCCAAATCAATATTTTGATCAGGTAATTGAAATTAATTTATCAGAATTAGAACCTCATATCAACGGACCATTCACACCAGATAGAGGGACACCTGTTTCTAAAATGAAAGAAGCAGCAGTTAAAAATGGTTGGCCTTTAAAAATTGAATGGGGATTAATAGGTTCATGTACCAATTCGTCTTATGAAGATATGTCGCGTGCTGCGTCTATTGTGGAACAAGCAGTGGCACATGGAATTACTCCAAAAGCAGAATTTGGAATCAATCCAGGTTCCGAACAAATAAGATATACAATCGAAAGGGATGGAATCATTACCACTTTTGAAAAAATGGGGACAAAAGTATTTACAAATGCCTGTGGTCCATGCATAGGACAATGGGATAGAGCAGGAGCAGATAAACAAGAAAAAAACACTATTGTGCATTCGTTTAATAGAAATTTCTCTAAACGTGCTGATGGAAATCCAAATACACATGCTTTTGTCACATCGCCAGAAATGGTGGCAGCTCTCGCAATTTCGGGCGATTTAACTTTTAATCCAATTACAGATACCTTATTAAATGATAACGGTGAACCAGTGAAGCTTAACCCGCCACACGGAGATGAATTACCAAAAAGAGGTTTCGATGTAGACGATGCAGGTTTTCAGGCTCCAGCGGCAGATGGTTCTCAAGTTCAAATTTTGGTTAGTGAAACATCCGACAGATTACAATTGTTAGCACCTTTTGCAGCTTGGGATGGTAAAAATATTTCGGGCGCCAAATTATTAATTAAAGCATTCGGGAAATGTACTACCGATCATATTTCTATGGCTGGACCTTGGTTGCGTTTTCGAGGGCATTTAGATAATATTTCCAATAACATGCTCATTGGTGCTGTAAACGCTTTTAATCAGGAAGCAAATAAAGTTAAAAACCAATTAACAGGCGAATATGCTGCAGTTCCTGTTGTGGCAAGAGCTTATAAAGCAGCCGGAGTTTCAACTATTGTGGTGGGAGATCAAAATTATGGTGAAGGTTCTTCAAGAGAACACGCTGCCATGGAACCAAGGTTTTTAGGTGTGAAAGCTGTACTAGTAAAATCGTTTGCACGAATTCATGAAACCAATTTGAAAAAACAGGGAATGCTAGCTCTGACCTTTGCAAACGAAGGCGATTACGATAAAATTCAAGAAAACGATACCATCAACTTTTTGGATTTAACCGAATTTGCGCCAGGAAAACCATTGACACTGGAATTTGTTCACGGTGATGGTACAAAAGATACCATTTTAGCAAATCATACATACAACGAAAGCCAAATTGGTTGGTTTGTTGCAGGTTCTGCATTGAATTTGATAGCAGCAGGTAAAGCATAATTTTATGTAATTTATAGTAAACGCCTCAAGGAAATTTGAGGCGTTTTTTTTAAAAATAAAAAAAGATAAAAAACTCTTTTTATTTTTAAATATTAGTTTTATATTTGTATTCTAAATATGTACTATGTTTTCAAAATCTTGCGAATATGCAATTAAAGCCATGATATTTGTATCACAAAAATCGAAAGATGAAGGTAATGTTGGTGTAAAAGAAATTGCCAAAGGTATTGATGCACCAGCGCACTTCATCGCAAAAATATTGCAAGATTTAAGTAAAAAAAGATTATTAAATTCTGTGAAAGGACCAAATGGTGGATTTTATATGAATCAAGGGAATTTGAAAAGTTCTCTCGCAGATATAGTAAGGGCTGTTGATGGTGACTCAATTTACAAAGATTGTATTATTGGTTTAAAATTATGTTCAGAAAAAAATCCGTGTCCTGTTCACTTTGAATTTAAAGAAATAAAACGAAATTTAATATCTATGTTAGAAGATAATACTATTGCTGATTTTAATGAGGAATTAGATTTAGAAAAATTTTTTCTTAAAAATAAATAGGTTTTTTTAGTAAAATAAAAGATAGTAATAAATATTAATATTTTCTATTATTAAAGTTTGTGAACTATGCAATTTATGTTTATCATTTTATAAAAAGGTGCAGCATTAAATCATGATATTTACTTACGTGTAATGTCTATAAATTATTAAATATGAATAAGTTAAAATTATTGGATTTATTAATTCTTGGTTTTATTTTGACCTCTTGTGCTTCAACAAAAATTGTGAGTAGTTAGCGCAATCAAAATAGCGAAATTGCTGTAGAAAAGCTTAATAAAGTTGTGGTAGTGGCACTTTTTAAAGATGAAATCAGCAATCGCAATGCAGAAAATCAGATGATAAGTTATCTCAAAGGAAATGAAATTGCGTCATACGATTATTTTAATGCAAATTTTAACAGAAAAAATGCAGAAGCAATTTGGGATAAAATTAGAAAAGATGGTTTTGATACTGCCGTCTCCATGTGGTTGATAGATATTAATGAAGAAAAAATTCACACTCCTGCAGAAATTGATTTTTATCCTGAATATTAAAGAAATTTTAGTGGCTATTATAGTAACAGATTTAATTACAATGCATCACCAGGATATTACACAACCACAAAAACCTACACCATTGAAACCAATATATATTCTATAAAATCTGATAAAATCATATGGTCTGGTATAACCGGAACTATCGATCATAAGGGTGTAAAAAAAATGAAAGAGTAGGTTGCAAAACGATTTACAGACAAATTGTCAAAGAAGGGTTTTAAATAAATAAGTAAAATATGAAATTAGCCAAAAAATTAATTCTTACCTTTTTAATTACTGTTTTGTTTTCAAAAAGTAGTTATGGACAAGTTGCTACCAATATTATTAGTGATAATTCCAACACTTTAGCGTTGTGGCTGGTGTTTTTAGTTGTAGTAATCCCAATAATTATTTTTATAGGCAGCCTCTACATTAAATTTAAAAATAAAGTTGAAGAAAATGATGAATGGACGAAACTAGGAATTCAAAATCATTTTTCAGAATATTTAAAAAGCTTGACTAAAGTTCAGGTTCAAAAATTACTCAAATTTCAAAATCGTAATGCTTCAATTTCTAAAAAAAACTCTTCTAGTAAAGCAAAATTATTGTCTATTTTGCTTTTAACGTCAGGTACATTATTTGCGGAAGATTTTAAAAAGCAAAAAGATAATTTCTTTTCACAGCCGGGAATTATAATCACTGTAATTTTAATTCTTCTACCTGTTTTATTAGGAGTTTTGTATGCGATGGTAAAAGCCAATAATACGATTAAACAATATTTAAACAAGGGAAAATTTGACGAAGCAAAACAATTTGCAGATCATTTAGAAAATATAAATCCATCAGAATTAGGAGAAACGCTTCATAAAAGAAAAGTTGCCCTCGATTTTGAACTCACCAATAATGAGCTATCTGGAACCGAAAAAGCCGAAGACAAAATTGGAATTTTACACAATATTAGCGACAAGCATCAAGTACATTTCACAGCTTTGAAAAAAAAAGCTGTTCAAAAGCCCAGTTTAGAATCTAATATTTCCAAACTTATTTTATGGTATTTTGGATGCGCCACCTTTTGGTTGGTTGTAGGAACTGGAATTGGTGAGTATCTTGGAATTAAATTTGTTGCTCCAGATGTAGATCATCAAAGTTGGTTAAGTTTTGGACGATTGCGACCAGTACACACCAACATTGTTTTTTGGGGTTGGGCATCGATCGCAATGATTGGTTTAGGATATTATGTCGTTCCAATAGTTAGTAATGCTAAAATTTACAGTGTTAAATTGGGTTGGTACGCTTTGGCGTTAACTAATCTTATGGTAATTTTTGGAACCATTTGCTTACTGTCGGGTATCAATAATGGCGGTGGCGAATTTAGAGAATACATTTGGCCCGTAATGGCATTGTTTGCAGTAGCATTAATACTAACGCTCGCAAATTTTATTTTAACAGTCGCAAAACGTACTACAAAAGAAATTTATATCGCAAATTGGTACATAGTTTCAGCGATAATCTTTACAATAATCGTGGCATTAACTGCTTATTTGCCCTTTTGGCAAGATGGCGTTTCAGAAACTATTGTTCAAGGCTATTTTATGCATTCGGGAGTAGGGATGTGGTTCACTTTATATACTTTAGGATTGTTATATTATTTTATTCCGCAACAACTTAACCGACCGATTTATGCTTACAGTCTCGGAATTTTAGCATTTTGGACACAAATATTATTTTATACAATTATTGGTACACATCATTTTATTTTTGCGCCGATAGCTTGGTGGTTGCAGACTGTTGCCATCGTAGGAAGTGCAGGGATGATAATACCTGTTGTGGCTGCAACAATAAATTTTTCAATGACTTTTAAAGGGCAATGGAATAAAGTTGCCACTAGTTATACCTTACCTTTTTTCTTAATTGCAATAATATATTATTTTATTGTATCGCTTCAAGGTACAGCAGAGGCTTTTAAGTTTACAAATTTGATTTGGCATTTTACCGATTTTACAGTAGCACATGCACATTTAGGTTTCTACGGAATTATAACTTTTGCGCTCTGGGGCGGATTTTATGTTGTTATTCCGCGCTTAACAGGGAAAGAACCACCACAACATTTAGTCGGAGTTCATTTTTGGTTAGCGTTCATAGGAATGTTGTTTTACACTATTCCACTTTCTATTGGTGCTACTTTAAGAGGTTTAATGTGGATGGAAGAAAAGCCATTTATTGATAGCGTTGTTTTAATGTTTGATTTTTGGCTATGGAGAGCAATTGGCGGAAGCTTAATGTTTATTTCGCATTTGATTTTTGCTTATAATTTTTATAAAATGACAACCAAAGAAATAGAAGATCTTGACATAAAAGAAGAAGCATTTAAGATTTTAAAACAAAAAACAACTAATTATGGCAATGAATATTTTCAATAATCACATAAGATTATACCTCACAGCCGGGCTTTTATTCACGTTCTTGACCTATTTGGTTGTAATAATGCCAGCGTTTCAAAATCAATATAACAATCTGCCTTTACTGGGAACAAAACCACTTTCTGGTGATGCCAAAGCAGGAAAACTACTTTATATTGCCGAAGGTTGCGTGGGTTGTCACTCACAACAGGTTCGAAATGTCGATATGGATAAAAAGTTTGGTTCACGACCAGGAATGGCTGCCGATTATGCCAATATTGGTAGAACCAGCATTTGGCAAAACACGGCGACACTAATGGGAACAGAACGAACTGGACCGGACTTAACCGATGTAGGTAACCGTCAACCCAGCAAAGATTGGAACTTAATGCATCTTTATCATCCAAGATCGGTAGTGCCACAATCAATAATGCCTTCTTACCAATGGCTTTTTGAAATTAAAGCAAAACCCTCAAAGAACGATGTTGTTGTGACTATGCCATCGGAGTTTTTGAATGGAAAAATCGGAAAAGTTGTGGCAAAAAAACAAGCCTTACAACTCGTTGCCTACATTCAGTCACTCAAACAAACTCCTTTGCCAACAGGAACAGTTCCTCGAGAATTTTTGTATAAAAAAGTTGCAAATACCCTTGCAGGAAAGGAAGGAACAAAAGCACTTGACGGGAAAACTCTTTACGATGCCAATTGTATAGCTTGCCATCAGGCCAATGGTGAAGGTCTAAAAGGGGCATTTCCCTCATTGAAAGGAAGTCCAATTGTAAATGGAGAAAACCTTGAGTTGTACGTAGATATTATCATGAATGGTTATGACGCACGTGCTGAATATGGCGTTATGGCAGCCGTGGGAACCAATATGAATTTTACAGAAAAAGAGGTTACAGCTATCATTAATTATGAAAGAAGCTCTTGGGGAAATAAGGGCAAAAAAGTTACCGAAGAGGAGATTAAAAAAGTTATGGATTTTGTAAAAGTCAAAGTTTCTGCATCAAATCAATAATTATGAAAAAAGTAATTACAACTTTAGCGCTAGTTCTATTTCAAATCACAGCATTTGCATGTCCCGTTTGCGAAAGAAATCAACCCCAAATTTTACGTGGAATAGTTCACGGCTCGGGTCCAGATAGCAATTGGGATTATGTTAGCATTTGGATTACAATTCTCATAGCATTTCTCACACTTTTTTTTTCAATAAAATGGTTGGTAAAGCCTGGTGAAAAAAATTTAGACCACATAAAATATTCAATATTTAAATAAAAAATTATGTCTACAAAAAGTTCAATACTAATATTTTTAGACCATGAAACCAAGCCTTATGGTGAATTTGATGCGCCCATCAATTTTGAATTAGACACGACAAAACTGGTCGATGGTGATCATATACTTAAAATTGTGAGCAAAAATCCAGATGGAAAAGAAGGTATTCGTCACGTTCCTTTTAATGTAAGAAACGGACCAGCAATCGCCATTGAAGGGATCAAAGAAAATGATATTGTCGACGGAATTATTCCCATCATGATAAATGCATACAGTAAAGGCAATCAAAAGCAATTTCTTATAGAAGGAAGTGAAACACCACAATCAACGCCTGCGTGGTTTTGGGCAATAATCATTGGTTTTATTGGCTTCGCAATCTATTATTTTACAGTTGCAATGATAAAAGAATCCTAATCTATTAGACGAATAATATTTTTTTTGTACAGGAAATACTATTATTTAAACAATTAAATCATGATTATTATTTATTAAACTATGGCAATTTTATAATTTATTTAAATAGTTGTGTAATGCGTGTACAAAAAATAATAATGAATTTTATAACTTCAATAAAAATTATTATTTATAACTTGTAACAAAATTTTATACAATGAAATCAGCAAACAAATTAGGCATTTGGATGGATCATGCCAATGCATACATTATCAAATTTGGATCAGAGGACAGCTCAACAAAATCTATATCTTCAGATTTTAGTGCCGATGACAAAAAACAAACCTTGCAGCGAAGCGAAAACGAAATGCACAATAAAGAGCAACAAAAGCAAGGAACATTCTACAAAAATTTGTCACTAATTATTAAGGATTTTGATGAAGTATTACTTTTTGGACCTACCGAAGCTAAATCTGAATTACACAATTTATTAAAGGCCAATCATCAGTTTGATAAAATTATTATAGAAGTAAAAAATACTGATAAAATGACGGATAAGGAGCAACATAATTTTGTCACGGACTATTTCACACGATTTGATTTCAAGAAATAAAATTTTTTAAAATCTCCATTTTTGGTATTCAATTTTTCAAAAAATGTCTCTTGTAATTATACATATTTTATAAGATTACTTGCGCCGATCAAACATTATTTATTCATTGAGCAATGTTGAAACAGTCAAAAACAGCAATCAAAAATTTTACGAATTTCTAAAGAGATTTGTCTTTTAAAATGAAATTTATTTAAAATGTAATTCTGAATAATCATTTTTTATTGGTTCGATAAATTGGCACAGCAAGTTCTAAAACAAACGAGGTTTTCCAATTTACAGTCTATGACCAACGAAAAGGTACACGAGTTAGATACGTGATAATCAATAACAAAAAAATGATTATTCAGAATTTTTTTCAAAATCAACAATTCATGGCAAATAATAAATATAATTAATTAAAAATTTAAAAATGAAAATACTAATCGTACTTACTTCTCACAGTCAGTTGGGTCACACCCAATTAGGTAATTCCGAAGGTAAAACTGGATTTTGGATCGAAGAATTTGCAACACCTTATTATCTATTTAAAAAAGCGGGTGTTCAAATGGTTCTTGCTTCACCAAACGGCGGTCAACCCCCAATCGATCCAAAAAGTGACGCTCCAGAAAACCAAACTGAAGCCACAATCAAATATAAAAATGATGCAGAATTGTTGAAGATGATGGCAAATACGATCAAATTAGAAACGATAAAGGCGACCGATTTTGATGCAGTTTTTTATCCAGGTGGTCACGGGCCCTTATGGGATTTGTCAACAAATGAACATTCTATTGCATTACTTGAAGATTTTTGGGCTGCCAATAAACCAATAGCGACCGTTTGCCATGCGCCATCGGTTTTATTGAATGTTAAAAATAAAGAAGGTAACAATTTGGTCAAAGGGAAGAAAGTTACTGGATTTTCCAATACCGAAGAAATAGCCGTAAAATTGGATAAAATTGTTCCTTTTTTGTTGGAAGATGAATTAAAAATGAAAGGTGGAATATATTCAAAAAAAGGTGATTGGGAAAGCTATGTAGTAGTAGACGGCTTGTTAATTACGGGTCAAAACCCAGCATCATCAGGAGCGGTTACCAAAGCATTATTGGCTATTTTACAAAAATAAAATACGGTGGATTATAAAGACTATTACAAAATATTAGAGATAGATAAAAAAGCCACACAAGCCGAAGTTAAAAAGGCTTATAGATCTTTAGCAAAAAAAAACCATCCTGATAAAAATTTAGGCGATAAAAAAGCCGAAGAAAGTTTTAAGCTTGTAAATGAAGCCAATGAAGTTTTAGCCAATCCTGAAAAAAGAAAGCAGTATGATGAACTGGGTGAAAACTGGCAACAAAACCAGCATACTCAAAATCAATATCAAAACTCCAATCAAAAATATTATCAAGACAATGCAAATCAGGGTTTTGGAGATGTAAACGATGGAGATTTTTCAGATTTTTTTGAACAGTTTTTTGCACAGCAACGCGGAGGTAATCGACAGCAAAATCAACCTAGAAAAGGTGGTGATTATGAAACTGAAATTGAAATTTCATTGCAGGAATCTTATTCGGGAACAAGCAGGATTATACAACTACAAGACGAAAAAATAAGGCTAACTACAAAACCTGGCACGTATACAGACCAAAGATTACGCATAAAAAACAAGGGATCAAAAGGAAGTTCAGAAGGCAATCATGGTGACTTATTTGTTAGAATTAAAGTTGCCGAAAACTCAAAATACGTTCGTAAAGGAGATGATATATACCACAATATTAACGTAAATATGTATGTCGCCGTTTTAGGAGACGATATAATTCTTGAAACATTATCAGGCAAGTTAAAAGTAAAAATTGCTTCTGGAACGCAGAACGGGAAATCGTTAAGATTAAAAGGAAAAGGAATGCCTGTTTATGGAAAACATGGAATTTTTGGAGATTTGTATCTGATAATCCAAGTAAAAATACCCGAAAATTTGAATGAAAAACAAAAAACATTATTTGAGGAATTGAAATTAATATCCTAATTGTTATGATAAATCACACCATTGTTCCTTACGTAAGTAGTGATTATTGGAATCATTTAAGAGATTTTGAAGAAGCCATTTACCGTGCTAATTTGAAGTATTCTTTGGGTCATTTAAATTTTTCCGAAAATAATCCGACTAACATTGTTGGTGATGCTTTGAAAAAATCGTTGCTGATTTGCCAATTGGCGGGCATTAAAAGCAGCCGTCATTTTAAGAAAATTTATGTGTATGATTTAGAAAACCAAATAACATATATTGATTGGCGAATGAGTCAAGAAGGATTTAATTTAATGATAATGCAGTTGCCTAAACTCAATAAAAAAACAGCACTTTGGATATGGAAATTGGCTGGGTTGTGATTTTTTGAAAGTATAAAAATGTAAATTTATGAAAATAAATAGTTTTAATAGTAATAGATTAAATTATTCATGAAGTCATTTTTTCAAGAACAAAAAATATGAATTATGGAAACAGAAATAAAAAATAATTTTTGGCAATTTGATTCTAATTATTGGTTTCAAAAATTAAATAGTTCGTCAAACGGAATATCGCAAAAAGAAGCTGACGCCATTTTTTTAAAATCGGATAATCATAAAAAAAAAGATAATGCTTTTATAAAAGATGTAAAACTTTTTTTCGGACAATTCAAGAGCCCATTGATGCTTTTGCTTATTGGTGCGGTCGTGCTTTCTGCTTTTCTAGGCGACACTTCAGATGTATTTATTATACTTTTTATTGTGCTTTTTACTGGCTTGTTGAGTTTTTTTCAAGAACGAAATGCGAGTAATATTGTGGAAAAATTACAATCACTAATTTCCTTGAAAAGTACCGTTTTTAGAGACGGTAAAATTGTAGAAATCAATTCTGACCAAGTTGTTGCTGGCGATGTGTTAGCTTTTAAAGCTGGTGATATGATTCCTGCTGACTGTTTACTTTTAGAAGCAAATGAGTTGTTTGTAAATGAAGCTAGTTTAACGGGCGAATCCTATCCTACACTCAAAAGTTTGGGAATATTAGATGAAAAAACCGAATTATCTAAACGAACAAATTGTTTATTTGAAGGAACAAATATCGTTAGTGGCTCTGCAAAAGCTATAGTCATTGCAACAGGAACAGACACTATTTTTGGAAACATTGCCCAAAGTGCCAACCAAAAATTTGAAACTACTTTTGAAAAAGGCATCAAAGATTTCGGTTATTTTTTGATGAAAATAACGTTGGTTCTCTCCATATCAATTTTGATAATTAACCTTATAAATCATAAAAGTGTTATTGAATCTGCGCTTTTTGCATTAGCATTGGCGGTTGGTATGGCGCCAGAATTACTGCCCGCAATTACAACAATTGCTATGAGTGCTGGTGCAAAACGAATGTTATCAAAAAAAGTTATCGTTAAAAAATTAGCTTCTATTCAAAATTTAGGGGAAGTAAATTTATTATGTACAGACAAAACGGGTACAATTACAGATGGTATTATTCAAATAGCAAGTATTGTTGACGGATTGGGTCAAGAAAATGAATTTACAAAACAATTAGCCCTTTGGAATGCAACCTACGAAACTGGCTATTCAAACCCAATAGACGATGCCTTGAAACAATTAAAAATTGAAACCAAATTAAGTCCAATAAAAATTGGAGAAGTTCCCTATGATTTTATTCGCAAGCGATTAAGTATTGCTATAAATACTGAAGCAGAGAAATTAATCATCACAAAAGGCGCGTTCGCTCAAATTTTAAGTATTTGCACAAAAATCAAGATTAACGACACTGTTTTCGACAATATTAATTTGCATACAGCAGCATTACAGTCAAAATTTGAAGAATTTGGTAACAATGGACTTCGAGCTATAGGTATTTGTTACAAAAAAATTTATACAAATACTATTTCAAAAAATGATGAAACTGAAATGATTTTTGCAGGATTTATTTTGCTGCAAGACCCAATAAAAACTGGAATTATTGATGCTATTAATGCTTTGAAAAAATTAGAAGTTGATTTAAAAATTATTACGGGCGATAATAAAAATGTGGCCAAATCGATTGCTTTAAAAATTGGGATTTTAAATCCTTTTATACTCACAGGCTCTGAAGTTGACAACACAAGTACAACGGCACTTTATCAATTAGTAAAAAAAACACACATTTTTGCTGAAGTAGAACCCCAACAAAAGGAGCGTATAATTTTGGCTCTCAAAAAAACTTTTACCGTAGCTTACATGGGAGATGGCATCAATGATGTATCTGCAATAAATGCTGCCGATGTAGGTATTTCTGTTGAAAATGCTGTTGATGTGGCACGAGAAGCAGCAGATTTTGTTTTGATGGAAAAAAATTTAATGGTTTTGGTTGACGGAATTATTGAAGGTCGTAAAACATTTGCCAATACTTTAAAATACATATTCATCAATACAGGTTCAACTTTTGGAAATATGTTTAGTGTAGCTATTGCATCATTAATATTACCATTTTTACCAATGATGCCTAAACAAATTTTGTTAATGAATTTCATTACTGATTTTCCATTTCTAACCGTTGCTTCAGATAATGTTGACGAAGAACAACTAAACAAACCAGGAAAATGGGATTTAAAATTTATTCGTAACTATATGATTGTGTTTGGAATACACAGTTCTATTTTTGATATAATTACTTTTTTAACGCTTTTATACGTATTGAAAGTTAAAGAAGCCGCTTTTCAAACGGGCTGGTTTATTGAATCTGTTTTGACCGAACTTTTCATTTTATTTATTATCAGAACACATAAAAACTTTTTTAAAAGTAAACCTGGAAAGTATCTTTTTATCTTAAGTATTGTAGGTCTTGTACTTACACTTGTATTGCCTTATTCAGCATTTGCTAGTAATCTAGGATTGTCGCCATTACCAATTTTGTACCTCGGTTATATATTGGGAATTATTATTTTATATATTGTTACGGCTGATTTTCTTAAAGTTTGGTTTTTTAAAAAATACAAAACCTAGTCATTAATTTAAGTAATAAATTTTATGAAAAAAAATCAAAACCTGCAGAGTTATCTGTAAAACAGAAAAAAATAGCTCAAGTGATGCACGAATTTAAAGAAGGAGATTTGCATTCAGGTAAAAGCAAAAATAGTGTCACCAATCCGAAACTTGCTATTGCTTTTGCATTGAGCGAAGCCGATGGATTGAGTACTGAAAAGAAAAAATGAAAATTCTAATCACTGGTGCTTCCGGAAATGTTGGAATGGCTGTAATAAATTCTTTGAGTAAAATACAGCACAATCATGAGATTATTGCAGGAATTAGAGATTTTAATAAAGATAAAAAAAAGTTTGCTGGTCACACAGTTGAATTTGTAAAGTTTGACTTTTTGGATGCTACAACGTACACACCAGCTTTAGAACAAATCGACATACTGTTTTTACTACGTCCGCCGCAAATTACTGATACTAAACACTATTTTAAACCCATAATTGAAGTTGCGCAACTTGTCAAAGTAAAACATATCGTTTTTCTTTCAGTTCAAGGGGTAGAAAAAAGTTCTCTAATTCCGCATCATAAAATTGAAAAATTGATAGTAAAAAGTGAAATGCCGCATACATTTTTGCGACCAGCGTATTTTATGCAAAATTTTCTAAATAGCTTGAATAATGATTTAGTAAATAAAAGACGAATTTATTTACCTGCTGGAAATGCTAAATTCACATTGGTTGATGTAGCTGATATTGGGAATGTTGCTGCCCAAATTATTGTTAATTCCACACAGTACATTAATAAAGCTTATGAATTAACCAATAATGAAAAACTGACTTTTAGCGAAATGGCACAGCAATTAACTGAAATTTTAGATAAAAAAATAGTTTACCAATCACCTTCAATTATTAGTTTTTATTGGACGAAAAGAAAAGAAAAAATGCCTTTAAATTTAATTATGGTAATGATCATGTTGCATTATTTACCCAGATTTCAAACGGAACCACATATATCCAATTGTGTAAAATTGATTTCTAAAAAGGAACCTTATACGTTTCAAAAATTTATAAAATACAATTTAAAAAATCTTAAAAAGTGAAAACAACCCTAATTATAATCGGAATTATACTTTTAATTTTACCTATCGGAAAAATTAATTTAACAATGAAATTCAAAAAAGCAGGTCAAAACGCTTTTTGCTAACACCGAAATATCTACTAAAATATATAACGAAAAGCAATTAGAAAATTTGCCCGAACCTGTGCAACGCTATTTTAAATTAGTTTTGAAAAACGGTCAGCCTTACATCAATTCTGTTGGATTGACGCACAACGGATTTTTTAAAACCGATTTAAAAAAAGATTTTATCAAAATTGATGGCGAGCAATATTTCTCGGCTCAAAAACCCCAATTCATCTGGAAAGGTGAAACGTTGATGTTCACCGCTCGTGATTTTTTTATTGTGGACAAAGGGGGATTAATTGCAACGTTACTAAATGTTTATAATATTGTAGATGCTAACGGTTCTAATTTTGATGAAGGCGAATTGCAACGCTGGATGGGCGAAAGCGTTTGGTTTCCTACCAATCTTTTACCGTCAGAATATGTAAATTGGACTGCAATTGATGCTAACGCTGCAAAATTATCTTTTAAATATAAAACAACAGCTTTTGATTTTATCGTCAGATTTAATGACATTGGAGAAATTAAAGAAATGGAAGGCTATCGGTTTATGAGTGCTGCAAAAAAAGAAAAATGGGTTTGTAAAATGGCAAATTATCAGGAACGAAGTGGTGTAAAAATTCCAATTTCTGACCAAGCTATCTGGAGGTTAAAGGAAGGTGACCAAGTTTATGCCAAATTTGAAGTTCAAAAAATAGTATACAATATTTCTGAAAAATTGTAAAGAGTATGTTCAGACATCAAGGCAAAACCAGAACCGCAAAAAACAATTTACAAATTGCATCGCTACTTTCATCCGTGGCTGGAATAGTATATGTAGCTGGGTTTTTATCTGTGCAGAAGTTAACAACTAACGTAACGGGACATTTTGCTTTTTTTGTTGATGAAGTTTTATAACTCCGTTTTTGGAACGGATTCGTCTATTTTTTATATATAATTTCGTTTCTACTTGGCGAATTACTGCTGGTTTTATGGTAGAATTTGTGGCAAGAAAAAACGAAAATACCATTTACATCATTCCAATTATAACTGAAATAATTTTAATGTTATTTGTGGCTGTATTTGGAGAAAATATAATTTTAAATTATGGCGACTTTATTGCCTGTACTTTATTGTTTTCGATGGGATTACAAAATTCTTTAGTAACCAAAATTTCAAACTCGGTGGTAAGAACTACTCACTTAACAGGACTTTTTACAGATTTAGGAATTGAATTATCCCAATTGTATTTTTATAAACAGTTTGAATTAAGACTAAAATTGTTCACTTCAATCAGATTGCGATTAACCATAATAGTATTCTTTTTTTTGGGTGGAATAATTGGGGGATTATTTTATCTTAAAATGCACCTGACGGTGTTGCTAATTGCAGTTCTGGTCTTGGGATTCGGGTTAATTTTCGATTATATAAAATTAAAAATAAGTTTGATAAACAAAAAATTACACGAGCTTTGATATAACTTAATGATGAATAAACAAAATGCTCTCCTTACCGCGAGCGCTTTTTTATAGTATTTTTTTATAAACTTCTTTAAGACCCGAGTACCAATTTACTTCTTCATAAAAAAAATCTATAGCAGTTAAACTGTTCTTTTTACGGATAACACATTTTCCCGTCACTTCAGCATCACATCCTAAAACAGTTATTTTTTTGTTGTTTACCAATTTATTGGCTAGATATAAATCATACAATTTTTTGGCAATGTCTTGACGAATTGTCATTTTAGAATTGAACGTACTCACGATAATAACACCTTTTTTAGAATGAGCGACTAACTCCATTCCGTTCTGACCATAATTATAAATCTCTAATTTTGAATTTGCTTTAGAAAAAGCAAAACAAATCAGAACCAGCAAACCAAAAAGCATTTTTTTCATATAAGATAGATTTGATAGGGTCAAATTAGAGACGAAAATTAATATTTATTTTAACACAAAATACATTTATTAACAAAAAAATGTTGATAAATGCAAAAATCCGTTTAGTAATTAACAAACTAAACGGATTTACTATACTGCAATAGTAATTTAATAATAGGTATAACGTCTTACTTTTGCTATGTATTTTGCCAACCGAATTACCTGATGGCTGTATCCGTATTCGTTATCGTACCAAACATATAAAACAATATTTTTGCCATCTTCTGAAACAATTGTTGCATTGCTGTCATATATTGATGGTTGTGCAGTTCCTACAATGTCTGATGAAACTAATTCGTTGTTCAAAGAATATCTAATTTGTTCTACCAGTTCGCCTTCTAAAGCATTTTTCTTCATGATAGCATTTACTTCCTCGAATGATGTTGTTTTCGAAACTTCTAAATTCATTACTACGAGAGAACCATTGGGAACAGGAACACGTATTGCATTGGAAGTTAATTTTCCTGCTAAACTAGGTAGTGCTTTGGCAACAGCGGTTCCTGCTCCAGTTTCAGTAATTACCATATTCAAAGCCGCAGCACGACCACGGCGGTATTTTTTATGCATGTTGTCAACCAAATTTTGGTCGTTTGTATAAGCATGAATTGTTTCGATATGCCCTTTTACAACACCAAGTGTATCTTCTACCACTTTCAACACTGGGGTAATGGCATTGGTAGTACATGATGCTGCAGAAAATATAGCAACAGCATCTGGGTTGTAGTCGTTATGATTTACACCATAAACAATATTTGGAACTCCTTTTCCTGGGGCAGTCAATAAAACTTTACTAACACCTTTTGAAGTTAAATGACGTTTTAATTGTTCCTCGTTTGTAAAAGCACCAGTATTATCGATTACTAAACAGTCTTCAATTCCATATTTTGAATAGTCTATATCTTCTGGATTGTTTGCAGTAATAATATGAACTGTTGTTCCGTTTATAAGTAACGCATTATTTTCTGCATCGGCCTGAACTGAACCTTGAAAATCGCCATGAATAGAATCATAACGTAAAAGTGAAGCTCTTTTTTCTAATGAAGAAGCATCGTTTCTATCACGGGTAACAATCGCGCGAAGACGTAATTGTTGTCCTTTTCCCATCTTGCTCATCATTTCGCGCGCCAGTAATCGACCAATTCTACCAAATCCATACAAGACCACATCTTTTGGTTTTAAATCGTGAAAATCTTTGGCATTTTTCAATTTATCAATAACAAAAGCACGACTGTCATTATATTTATTGTCTTCCAGATGGTACTCGTATGTTAATTTTCCGATGTCAATTCGAGAAGGCGGTAAATCTAGATTTTGTATAGCAAGGGCAATTTCTACTGAATCGAAAATATTTATGGGCTTTTGAACAAACTCTCCTGCATATTCATGAAAGTTGATAATATCGCTTACATTTCTATCAATGAGTTGGTTTCTAAAAAGCACTAATTCAATTGATTTGTCATACCACAAATCGCTAATAATTTTAATTAGTTCAACGGCGGCTTTTCGTCTGTCTGCCTGAAACGAAATTTCTTTCTCGTACAATTTGATGCTGTCCATAAAATAAATAAGTTTTTAGTTTGGTTGTTTTTTCTATTAGCTGTAGCCAATAAGAATCTTTTTTAATTTGGTTCAAAAATATAAAATTGAGATGTTTTACGATAACGATTTCGTGATTTTTTTAAAAAACAAAAAACCAGTCCAAAATTGAACTGGTCTTCATAACAATCAACCTTAAACGCTTATAAAATTATCTGAATTAACTGTCCGATACCATTAATCATTTGGATGTTAACACTTTGATTTTCGGCTTTTTTATTCAAAAACTTAGAGATAGTTTCAACATCTGTAGCTTTCACATTATCAACCGAAAGGATAATATTTCCTTTGAGTTGGTCGTAGTAAGGTTTTAAATTATCATTATTGATTTCTTTAATGCGAACACCATAACCAATTTTGAATTTCTTTTTATCAGCAGCATCTATATTTTCCAACTCTAATCCTTTAAATTCAGTAGTTGCAATGTCGTTTTTGATTAAAGTTACAGCTACTGTTTTTGTTTCTCCACCTCGAAGAAAAGTTACTTGTACTTTATCATTTGGTCTTTTGGTGCTAATGTAACCTGATAGTTCAGAGAACGTATCAATTTTTTGACTATCTAATTTTTTGATAATATCACCTTTTTGCAAACCAGCTTTTTCGGCTCCAGAATTTTTGGTTACTTTATTAATATAAAATCCTTCGGTATCTTTGATTCCTAATTCTTTGGATGCTTTGCTGTTCAATTCTCCACCCTCAACACCAAGAATGCCGCGCTGCACATTGCCAAATTCCATGATATCTTCAATAATTTTTCTGGTTATATTTGACGGAATTGCAAATGAATATCCAGTGTAACTTCCTGTTGGCGAAGAAATCATGGTATTAATCCCAATTAGTTCTCCACGAGTATTTACTAATGCACCACCTGAATTTCCTGGATTGACAGCCGCATCAGTTTGTATAAAAGATTGGAGACCGTTATTTTCTAAATTTCGCGCCTTCGCCGATACAATTCCAGCTGTAACCGTTGAAGTCAAGTTATACGGATTTCCAACCGCTAAAACCCATTCGCCAACTTTTACCTGATCAGAATCAGCGAAAGTAGAGTAAGGAAGCTTATCATCGGCATTAATTTTTAATAAAGCAATATCCATTTTTGAATCGGTGCCAATAAGTTTTGCCTTATAGGATTTGTTATTATTCAAAGTCACCTCAAGATCTGTAGCACCTTTTATAACATGATTATTGGTTACAATATAGCCATCTTGTGAGATGATAACTCCCGAGCCTGTTCCCACTTGCTCTTGTTGTTGTCCTCCACGAGCTCCGTAAAAAAATTCCATAATAGGATCTGAAACCGTTCGGACAGAAACATTTTTAACGTGAACAACCGTATGAATAGTGGTTTCTGCAGCTGTTGTAAAATCGACCATTTCGTTGGTTAAACCCACATTTTTGGCATAATTACCTGATGCCATGGTCACTACAGAATCTCGATTGCTTTTTCCTTCAATAAATAATTTGTAAGCACCAAGAGTCGTTGCACCACTCAATAAAGAAATCAGAAATAAACTTGATAAACGTTTCATAATTACTATATTTTAAATTATTTGATAACAAAATTATAAATTTCTATTTTTCTAAAAACCAGTTTAACGCTCGTTTAACATTTTTTAAGTTAATCTTAATATTCACTATCTTTGTGATAGTAAACAACGTTATGCGAACCACTTTTTACAAATACGAAGGAACCGGAAACGACTTTATCTTTATAGATAACAGACAAAATAGCTTCCCGAAAAATAATCCTCAACTCATTGAAAATCTTTGTAATCGACGCTTCGGAATTGGAGCCGACGGTTTACTATTATTAGAAAATGATATTGAAACCGATTTCAACATGGTTTATTACAATTCAGATGGTAATCAAAGTTCCATGTGTGGCAATGGCGGACGTTGTATTGTGGCTTTCGCCAAAAGATTGAATATTATTACAAATGAAACGACATTCACCGCTACTGATGGTTTACATCATGCTTCGATTCAAAAAAACGGAATAGTTTCTCTACAGATGAAAGATGTTCTCGAAGTAAAAATTGAAAGCGATTATATTTTCCTAAATACGGGTTCGCCTCATCATGTCATATTGGTGGATGATTTAGATGCTTATGATGTAAAAACCAATGGAGCTAAAATTCGCTATTCAGATTTGTATGGAAAAGCAGGAAGCAATGTGAACTTTGTAAAACAAATTTCAGATAATCATTTCCGCTTACGCACTTACGAACGTGGTGTTGAGGATGAAACTTATTCCTGCGGGACAGGAGCAACTGCGGTAGCGATTGCAATGAATGCTATTGGTAAAACAGCTTTGAAACATGTAAAATTAGATGTTGAAGGTGGCGAATTAGAAGTTTCGTTTGATAAAGTAAACGATAGCTATACTAATGTTTTTTTAACAGGTCCAGCAACATTTGTTTTCGAAGGAGAAATAGAAATTTAATAAAATGATAGAAATATATAGAGGTTCACCAATTCAAACTATGAATATTTGTAATCTGCTAGAACATAGTGGAATTAAGGTTTTCGTTGTAAACGAATTGATGGCAAGTATTGAACCATGAGTTTTAAGTCCCGGTGGTTCAGGATTGATTCTCAATGTAAATGCAAATAATGTTGAAAAGGCAATTAACTTGATTAAGGATTATGATAAAGGCAGTTTAAGTCTATAAATTAAATTTTATGATTAATTGGTAATGCTTCAAGCACAAAATATTCATTTACGCGCACTCGAACCCGAAGATTTAGAGTTTGTCTATGCTATAGAAAACGATGAAAACATCTGGGAAGTCAGTAATACTATAACGCCATATAGTAAATATCTTATTAAGCAATACCTCGAAAATGCCCATCAAGATATTTATGAAGCCAAACAATTGCGATTAGCTATTTGTAAAAATGATTCATCGGAAGCCATCGGTTTAATTGATTTATTTGATTTTGATGTAAAGAACAAACGTGCAGGCGTTGGCATAATCATTCAAAACGAAGTCGATAGAAATAGTGGTTATGGTAAAGAAGCTTTAGGTTTGGTTGTTGAATATGCTTTTATGCAGTTGCAATTACACCAGCTTTATGCAAATATTGGAACAGAAAATAAAGCAAGTTTATCGCTTTTTACTACATTTGGGTTTGAAAATATAGGAATCAAGAAGGATTGGAATTTTACCAAAAATGCTTTCCAAGACGAAGGTTTTTTTCAGTTAATAAAAAAATAAATTTTAAACAGTTTGGTTTTGAATAGAAATAAAATTATAAAATGTTTAGGAATTGTTTTCTTCTTTTTTGTAGCAATTGTTTATATCAAATTTTTCACATCGGATACCAATTTTGAAAAAAAAGAGCTATATGTTGAAATTCCAACAGGCTCAAAGTACCAGGATGTGGAAAAAATACTTTCACCTTTAGTAAAAAACATGAGCGATTTCGAATTTATCGCCAAACGCCGTTCCTATCCCGAAAATGTTAGGGCAGGACGGTTTTTAATAAAGAGTGGAATGAGCGCTTTTCAATTGGTATCAGCGTTACGCAGAAATGTTCCTGTAAAATTGGCTTTTAATAATCAAGAACGGTTAGAAAATTTGTGTGAACGTTTAAGTTCTCAAATTGAACCGAATTCTAAAAAACTCATGAACACTTTTCGAGATTCTGTTTTTTTACAAAAAAATGGCTTTAACAAAGAATCTGTTTTTGCGATGTTTTTGGCCAATACGTATGAAGTGTATTGGGATATTTCAGCAGAAAAATTTCGAACTAAAATGCTCGATGAATACAATAGTTTCTGGACAAAGGATCGAATTGCAAAAGCAACAGCATTAAATTTGACTCCTGTTCAAGTTATTACAATTGCCTCAATTGTGCACAAAGAATCGGTTAAAAAAAGCGAACGACCAACAATTGCCGGGGTCTATCTAAACAGATTTGTCAAAGGAATGCCATTGCAGGCTGATCCAACGGTAATTTATGCATTAAAAATGAGAGACAATAATTTTGACCAAGTTATAAAGAGGGTTCTTTACAACGATTTGTTTATTAAATCTCCTTATAATACGTATATAAATATTGGCTTGCCACCTGGACCAATTTCTATGCCCGATGTTGATGCTATAGATGCCGTTTTGAATCCAAAAAAACACGATTACCTATATTTTTGTGCTAGTGTAGAAAAATTTGGCTACCATATTTTTGCGGCTACTTACGAGCAACATCAAGTAAATGCCAAGAAATATGCCGATTGGTTGAACCTACAAGGAACAAAGCGGTAATTTTGATAGTTTTCAAAAACATAGTTTTATTACTGCTATTGTGGTCTTGTCAAATTTCTTTTGGACAAAATTCTATTGAAAACTTTCTAAAACCTTCAGATACTTTAAATAAAAAACGACTCAAAACACTTATTATTGCTGAAGCTGCCGTTGGTTCGTTATCTTTAATTGGCCTAAATCAACTTTGGTATGCTAATTATCCTCGTTCAAATTTTCATTATATCAATGACAATGCCGAATGGCTTCAAATGGATAAGGCGGGACACGTGTTTTCATCGTATCATATAGGTAGTTTTGGCGCTAACGCTCTAAAATGGTCGGGAGCCAATCGCAAAAGTCAACTCATTTATGGTTCAACTTTGGGATTAGTTTTTATGACAACCGTTGAGATTTTTGATGGCTATTCTTCACAATGGGGATTTTCTGTAGGAGATGAACTTGCTAATATTTCCGGCACAGCTTTGTATGTTTCGCAAGAATTACTTTGGAACGAACAACGTATTGTACCTAAATTTTCTTTTCATACCACGCCGTACGCTTCCTCCAGACCAAATGTTTTAGGTAGCTCTATTCAAGAACAAATTTTAAAAGATTATAATGGACAAACGTATTGGCTATCGGTCAATATTCATTCTTTTGCTAAATCCTCTACAATTCCAAAATGGTTAAATATAGCCGTCGGTTATGGAGCCGAAGGGATGATTACAGGAAACGATGGATTTGTAAATGCGATTTTTCTTCCAGAAAGCAAAAGATACCGCCAATTCTACCTTTCATTGGATCTCGATTTGACTAAAATTGAAACCAAATCCCATCTAATTAAGACTATTTTAACAGTTTTCAATTCGATTAAAATTCCAGCTCCAACCTTTGAAATCAAGAGTTCAGGAACTACTAAATATCACTTTTTATATTTTTAACTGTCTGATATTCAATTTTATAAATTTAATTGTATATTTGCACTCGTAAATTTCATGTTGGTGACAGCACTTGAGAAATAATAATAAATGATTAAAAAAGGAATTTTTTACACATCAATTGTACTAATTGTAGCTTTTATAAGCGCCGGTTTTAAACCATACAACTCCCCAATCAACAACAGTTTTCGTGTTGATGTCAATGAAGAAACATCCTATGTTTATCCTTCTCAAAATTATTTAGATTATGTTACTCTTAAAATTCCTTTTACGGGTAAATATTTTATTGGTTTCAAAGAGGCCATTGCTTTTAAAGAATCTCAAGGCAAGTACAGTAAAATAAACACTTTAGGATATATCGGCAAATACCAATTTGGAGTGGAAACCTTAAAATCAATAGGCATTACTGATAGTATTTGTTTTATCAATAGTCCCAAACTTCAGGAAAAGGCTTTCGTGGTATTACTTTCTAAAAACAAATACGAACTGCAGGAATACATCAACTTTTTTGATGGAAAAGTAATTGATGGTATAAAAATCACCGAATCAGGTATATTAGCGGCAGCACATTTAGGAGGGACAGGTTCTGTAAAACGTTTTTTGAACTCTAACGGAGAAAGAAAATGTAAAGATGAGTATGGCACTTCGGTTAAAACGTATTTGAAAGACTTTGGCGGTTTTGAAACTGGCGCCATCAAGGCTTTTAAAAACGCGCAAATAAAGTAATCACATTTTGTGAATAATAAAAATAGTAGGACGGTTGTGTAAATCAATTGTAATTTTTTTCCAATCGGCTACTCGAAATGTTTTAATATATTCTGATGGTAATGTAATGTCTGATGCTATACAAAGATGAGTACTGGGTTGTAGCATTTGTAAAAAATCTTCAAATAACTTATTATTTCGATAAGGCGTTTCTATAAAAATTTGAGATTGATTTTTGGTATAAGACAGATTTTCATAGTTTTTCAACGCTGATTTTTTTTCGTCTTTATCAATAGGAAGGTAGCCATTGAAGGCAAAACTCTGACCGTTCATTCCGGAGCCCATCATTGCCAACAGGATTGAAGATGGTCCAACCAAAGGCACAACTTGTATTCCTTTTTCGTGAGCAATTTTTACAATAACAGCACCCGGATCGGCAACACCAGGACAACCAGCTTCGCACACTAATCCTATGTTTAATCCGTTTAGGCATGGTGTAATCATTGCGTTATATTGTGTAACATCAGTATGCTTGTTGAGAGTTGAAAGGCGTAAACTTGATTGAACTTTTTCGGGTTGAATCGATTTGATAAATTTTCGAGCAGTTTTTTCATTTTCAACAATATAATCGTCAATAAAATCGATAGCTCTTTTCACAGTTTGAGGTAAAACATCATGAGGATTCATCTCTCCTAAGGTGGTAGGGATTAAATATAGTTTGCCTCTCAAGGTTACAGGCTTCATGAATGTTTTTCTAACAATTTCTTGGAGATTATATCACAGGTTTCATCAAGCATTTCATAAACCATGTCAAAACCGTTTTGCAAACCATAATATGGATCAGGAACATCTACATTGTCTCCTGGAAATAATTCATTTAGAATGAGCTGCACCTTTTTTTTGTGATTTTCATTTTTGGCTAATTCAATCACGTCATCGTAATTGGTATTATCCATCACAAAAATATAGTCAAAATCTTCAAAATCACTAGGGGTAAACTGCCTTGCTTTTTGATAGGAAATATCGAGCCCTTTTTTTTGTGCTGTATCTACAGAACGTTGATCAGGCTGCTTGCCAATATGATAAGCACCAGTTCCTGCGGAATCAACAAAAAATTTATCTTTGGGAAGTTTGGCAGATAAAAGCCCTTCCGCCAAAGGTGACCGGCAGATATTTCCAAGACAAACCATCAAAATTTTAACGGGCATAGTGATTATTTCTAAACCGTAAACTTACTCAAAAAGGGTTTATATTGATAATTTTTTGTGAATATCTTCTACATATTTTTTGAACTGTTTATCAGTAGAAACCAAATTGTCAACAGTTTTGCAGGCGTGCAATACTGTAGCGTGATCTCTATCGCCAATTTGAGAACCAATATTAGCTAAAGAAGATTTTGTGAATTTTTTCGCAAAAAACATAGCGAGTTGTCTAGCTTGAACTACATGACGCTTTCTAGTTTTTGATTGTAAGGTATCAATATCAAGTTGGAAATAATCTGATACAACTTTTTGGATGTAATCAATAGAAATTTCTCGTTTTACATTTTTAACAAATTTCTCTACAACGCTTTTAGCCAAATCTAAAGTCACTTCCTTTTTATTAAAAGAAGATTGGGCAATTAACGAAATAATAGCACCTTCAAGTTCTCTAACATTTGATTTAATATTACGAGCAACATATTCTATAATTTCATCGGGAATTTCAACGCCATCTCTGTATAGAATATTTTTTAGGATACAAATTCTAGTTTCATAATCTGGCTGGTGTAATTCAGCGGATAATCCCCATTTGAATCGCGACAATAAACGTTGTTCAATATCTTGCATATCAACGGGTGCTTTGTCCGAAGTAAGAATTACTTGTTTGCCGTTTTGATGTAAGTAATTGAAAATATGGAAGAAAACATCTTGTGTACCGGTTTTTCCTGAAAGGAATTGAACGTCATCAATAATCAACACATCAATCAGTTGATAGAAATGTATAAAATCGTTTCTGTTATTTTTCTTTACAGAATCAATATATTGTTGTGTGAAAACTTCAGCAGAAATATATAAGACTGTTTTTTCTGGATATTTATCTTTTATTTCAACACCAATTGCATGTGCTAAATGCGTTTTACCTAATCCAACACCACCAAAAATTAATAGCGGATTAAAGGATGTTCCTCCAGGTTTATTGGCCACTGCCATACCAGCAGAACGCGCTAACCTATTGGAATCTCCTTCAAGGAAATTATCAAAACTATAATTAGGATTAAGTTGGGATTCAATTTTTAAATTTCTTATTCCAGGTATTACAAAAGGATTTTTGAGTTCTGGATTGAGATTTTTAAACGGAGCATCAACATCTTGTGATTTTATGGGACTACGGTGTGCGCTTGGCAACTGTTCTGTAAACGGTTGTTTGTTGCCATAAGTGTTCTCCATTTTGATTTTATAGAGTAACTTTGCGTTTTTACCGAGTTCTTTCGTCAAGGCAACTTTTAGTAATTTAACATAGTGCTCTTCGAGCCATTCGTAAAAAAATTTGCTAGGAACTTGAATGTAAAGAGCGTTGTCAGTCAGTTCTACTGATTTAATCGGTTCAAACCAAGTTTTGAAAGCTTGCTCTTGAATATTGTCTTTTATAAATAACAGACAGTTTCCCCACACCGATTGCGCAGTTTTGCTCATATTTGGTTTAAAATTATAGTATTTATGTATTAGGTTTTAACTCTAAAAAACAACGAGTGTTTTACTGTTTTTCGGGGTAACAAATATGTGAATAAAATTTGTTAAAAAAAATTAAAATCGTATTGATTTATTAAAAATATTGTTGTAGTGATAAATTTAATTTTAGATTAAAAGCAAAAAATAAGATGAAAGAACACCAAATTCAAATCAGAGTGCGTTACTCTGAAACCGATCAAATGAGCGTAGTTTATCATGGAAATTATGTCCCATATTTTGAGATGGGACGCGTGGAATGGATGAGAAACAAAGGGATTTCATATAAATCTATGGAAGAAAGCGGAATTGCATTGCCTATTGTATCTATGACTATAAATTACAAAAAACCAGCTCGTTATGACGACTTACTTACAGTGATAACCAAGTTCAAAAGACAATCATCAGTAAAGATCGAATTTGATTGTGAAATTCGTAACGAAAATGATGAGTTGTTAACAACTGCACAATTTCTGTTGGTTTTTGTAGATATAAATTTGGGTAAAGCTATTCCTCCACCGCAATATATTTTGGACATTATAAACGAATAATTTATCCATTATAGCTTTGTTTAATTTTTAAAAATGTTGAGATGACTTTCGGTATTTTTTTCGGTTATTTCAATAAAGTTACAGGTAGTTAACCTTTATTTCAGAATCAATAATGAAGTTTTTTAAATAGTTTCAATTTCCAATTGGAAAGCATAAGAAAAGTGATAAAACCAAATTATTTCTCGGTCTATGTTTTCTGAAAATTTGATTTCCTATTGAGTAATATTGGAAATAAAAAATTAAAAAAAGCCACTTTTCTTTAAAAAAAATTTTGCGACAAGAGGAAGTACTGATTAAGAAAATATTTTTTATTTTCAGAATTATAAAGGCAAGTGTTTTTGCTCAAACAAATCTACAACATCTTCTTTGCCTACTTGTAAATTCCAAACATGTAAACCAAGCGATTCGGCAATATCTGTATTGTTTTTTTTATCGTCTACAAACAAGGTTCTTTTTGTAGATAAATCATGTTTTCTGATTATGGTATTAAAAATTTCGGCATCGGGTTTGCGCATTCCCATTTCATAAGAATAGTATACTTTTTCAAAACAACGATAAAAATCTGAGTAAAAAGACATGCCTACTTTGTGTTCAAAACGGTTGATGTGAATAGAATCGGTATTGGTCAGGAGGAACAATCGGTAGCGTGAAGATAATAATTGTAAAAACTCTAATCTATGCAATGGAAAATCACCAATGACTGAATTCCATGCCTTGGTAATTTGTTCAATACTAGCATTAGGAATGTGTTTTAAAAACGAATTGATGAATTGCAGTTCGGTTATTTTTCCTTTTTCGAATAAATCATTGTGTGCCAACAAATCTTCGTTTGGACCATCCAATCCTAATTTTTTAAACTCTTCAATGGAATGTTCTTTTCTTAAATTGATAAAAACATCTCCAAAATCGAAAATAATAGTGTTAATCATGGTTTAAATAAAGTTTAAGTTGGTCGTCTTTAATTTTTTTTATTTGAAAATTGCCATTCAAAATAGGTGCTGAAATACCGCTTTTTAAGTGAATGTTGCCTACAAAAACCCTAGCTTCATCCCAAAGATTATCGTCAATAAAACTCTGAAGCGTTTGTGTTCCGCCTTCAATCAGTAAAGATTGAATCTCATATTTATATAAAATACCTACAATTGTTTTGGTAAACTCAAAATCAAAGATAGCATTTTCATAAATACAATTTTCAGTAGATATTAAATTTTCTTGTTCAGTGATAATTATTGTTTTTATTTTTCCGTCTTTCACAGCATAATCTTTGGTTATTTTCCCATTGCGGTCTAAGACAATTCTTATGGGGTTTTGACCAGTCCAATCTCTAACATCTAATTTTGGATTGTCTGCTAAAACAGTATTGGTTCCAACTAAAATAGCTTGCTCCTCGCTTCGCCATTTATGAACCAATTGTCTTGAAAATTCATTAGAAATCCAAACAGGTTCTTTTTTATTTTTAGTCATCGGTGCAATAAATCTATCCAAACTTTCAGCCCATTTCAGTATAATATAAGGACGTTTTTTGTTGTGAAAAGTGAAGAACCTTATATTACTTTCGATGCATTCTTTTTCGAGAACGCCCACAGTAACATGGATACCATTTTCTTGTAATCTTTGAATGCCTGTACCAGCTACTTTGCTACTTGAATCAATAGTTCCTATGATTACATTTGGAATTTTGTATTTGATAATCAAATCGCAACAAGGTGGCGTTTTTCCATAATGGCTGCAAGGTTCCAGCGATACATATAGCGTAGCTTTGGATAATAACGAGGTGTCTTTTACCGATTGTATGGCATTTACTTCGGCATGATTTCCTCCATAAGCAGCAGTAAATCCTTCGCCAATAATTTTATTTTCATAAACAATTACCGCACCTACAGAGGGATTTGGCATGGCAGCAGGCAAACCATTTTTGGACAATTCTATGCAACGCTTTATATAAATTTCGTGTATATTCACCGCACAAAAATAACACATTACTTTTAGAATGAATAACTTCGTAATAAGAGAAATCACAAAGGAAGATAATGCGCCGATTGCAGCCGTAATTCGAGAAGTTTTTGTTACCGATAATTACCCAAAAACGGGAACTGCATTTGCTGACAAGCAATTAGATTTTATGTTTGAAACGTATCAAAAACCCAGAGCAATTTATTTTGTAATCGAATATAAAGGAAAGATAATTGGGGGTGCTGGTGTTGCACAACTTGAAAATTCATCAGAGAATATCTGCGAATTGCAAAAAATGTATTTTCTAAAAGAAGCCAGAGGAAAAGGAATAGGTTATCAAATGATTCAAAAATGCTTGGTAAAAGCTACCCAAATGGGTTATCAAAAATGCTATCTTGAAACCTTACCCGAGATGCTAACCGCACAACATTTATACACAAAAGCAGGTTTTGAATACCTTGCAAAACCACTGGGAAATACAGGTCACACCACTTGTCCTGTTTGGATGATAAAAAAATTGACAATTGAAAATGAATAAGCGACAATGCTTTTAAAAAATTATAAAATTACTTTCCTACAGCAGCTTTCTTCTTTGTACGATGAACAAGAAATCGAGAGTTGTTTTAAACTTGTTTTAGAAGATTTTCATCAAATTAAGAGAATCGATTTGGCGCTAAACCCAAAAATGGAACTAGACTCAACGCAATTACAATGTTGGGAAAGTGTTTTGACAGAACTGAAAATGCAAAAACCAATTCAATATATTTTGGGCAAAACCGAGTTTTTTGGATTGCCTTTTTTGGTCAATGAAAATGTTTTAATCCCAAGACCAGAAACAGAGGAATTAGTCGAGATGATTATTAAAAACACAAAAAAAAGAGCCTCAAACACCAAATTGAAGATTTTAGATATTGGAACAGGCAGCGGTTGCATTGCTATTTCATTGGCTAAAAATATTCCAAATGCAGTAGTTTATGCCATTGATGTGTGTGAGAAAGCATTGGCTGTAGCCAAAAAAAACGCAGAAATTAACAAAATAGCAATCGATTTTATTTTAAATGATATTTTAACAACAACTGATTTAGAACAACAATTTGATGTCATAGTTTCTAATCCACCGTATGTTCGCAATTTAGAAAAGCATGAAATACTCCCAAATGTTCTTGAATATGAACCTCATTTGGCATTGTTTGTAGAAGATGATGATGCCTTACTTTTTTATAAAAAGATTGCACAACTGGCGTTGAAAAATCTAACGGAGAACGGACAATTGTATTTTGAAATCAATCAATATCTAGCTAACGAAACTTTTCAGTTACTAGAAAGTTTAGGTTTCCAAAATATCGAACTGAAGAAAGATATTTATCAAAATGACCGAATGATAAGTTGTAGCTACTCGTAACGCAACGCCTCAATTGGGTCTAGTTGTGATGCCTTGATAGCGGGATAAGAACCAGAAATTACGGCAACCGTAAAAGTTGTAATTACAGCAGCCATGATGGCAAGCCACGGAATTACAAAACTAAAATTAATAGCTACAGCAATAAGATAACCAGTAATAATTCCGAGGATGATGCCCACTAAACCGCCAAGTTGACCAATAATTAAAGTTTCAACAAAAAACTGAAACGCAATCGTACTTTTCTTGGCACCAAGTGCTTTTCTAACACCAATTTCGCGGGTTCTTTCGGTTACTGAAACCAACATAATATTCATTAAAGCTATCGAGGAACCAAAAATAGTAATGATGCCAATAATCCAAGCAGACCAGTTTAATACGCCCAATATCCCGGCAATTTTATGTATCAAATCATCACTTCGGGAAACCGCAAAGTTGTTATCTTCTACCGGATTAAGTTTTCTAACTTTTCGCATCGTAACAAGTGCATGATCAACGGCTTCATCTACCAATTCATTTTTGTCAATCATAGTGCTAATCGTATAATTGATGTTGGCCATAGAAAACATGGAGCGCGCAAGTTGAATAGGGATCATCAAACGCAAATCCTGACGGTTTCCAAATGAGGAACCTTTTTCTTTTAAAACGCCAATAACTTTGAACTTTGCACCACGAACGGATAACGTTTTACCGATAGGGTTCACATCTTTCAGCAAACCTTTTGAAACAAAATCAGAGCCAACGATACAGGAATAAATATTATTTGAAATGTCAAAAGCATTAAACTCTCTGCCTTGAATAACTTCTAACCCCGAGTTCGTTAAAAAATAATCATCTACGCCCATCACAGTAATTTCGGGATCTGTTTTTTTATTTTCATAGGTAACTTCAGCAGTAGAAGTTGCAGTAAACGACAGAGAGGTGTGCGTCAACGGATAATCATAAATGGCTTTGAATGCTTTTGCTTGAGGGTAAGAAATAATAGGATTAATTTTTTCTATTTCTTCACCGCCATGACTTCGGTTGGTGCTTTCATATTGGTTGATGTTGAAAGTGTTGGAACCCATCGAAGCAAAATTAGAAGAAAGTGTATTTTGCAAAGCCGAAACAACGGTTAAGATGCCTACCAAAGCCCAAATTCCCAGGGCAATAATCAATACCGTAAGTATGGTTCGCAACAATTGGGTGCGTATCGAACTGGTAGCAATTTTTATATTTTCTTTGAATAATCCAATCATGGTCGTAATTTGACACTAATTTACATTTTTTGTTACAAGAATATTCTCTTGTTTGCAGAAATTAGTTTTAAAAAATAAGATATTTGCGAGTAAATTACGAGTTACGATTTGGGAATTACGAATTATTTTCCTTTTCTAATTATAATAACTCGTAATTAGTAATTTTTAATTCATAATTAATTCATGGCTTCAAAACCAACTATTCCAAAAGGGACAAGAGATTTTTCACCAGCAGAGGTTGCTAAACGTAATTATATTATTGCGATTATGCGAAACCATTTTGATAATTTTGGTTACCAACCTATAGAGACACCGTCGTTTGAAAACTCGGAAACCCTGATGGGTAAATATGGGGAAGAAGGCGATCGTTTGATTTTTAAGATATTGAATTCAGGAGATTATTTGGAAGAAGTTTCGACTGAAGAATTGCAAAAAATTAATTACAAAAAATTATCAGCAAAAATATCCGAAAAAGCGCTGCGTTATGACCTAACTGTGCCTTTTGCGCGTTATGTGGTGCAACATCAAAATGAAATTGTGTTTCCTTTTAAACGCTACCAAATTCAACCCGTTTGGCGTGCCGATCGTCCGCAAAAAGGTAGATTTAGAGAGTTTTATCAGTGCGATGCAGACGTGGTTGGTTCTACATCGTTGTGGCAAGAAGTAGAGTTGGTGCAATTGTATGATGCTGTTTTTGCTGAACTGGGATTAAACGGCGTTACGATTAAAATTAACAACCGAAAAATATTATCAGGAATTGCAGAAGTAATTGGCGCAACAGATAAATTAATAGATTTTACAGTCGCTTTGGACAAACTCGACAAGATAGGAGAGGATGGCGTAAGAAAAGAAATGATAGAAAGAGGAATTTCGGAAGCAGCATTACAAAAAGTGCAGCCGTTGTTCAGTTTCACGGGAACTATTCAAGATAAACTGGAAAAACTTTCGGTATTACTAGCTACTTCAGAGATAGGAAAGCAAGGAATAGAAGAGTTGCGTTTTATTTGTGACAATGTTACGACTTTGGGTTTGCAAAAAGCATTTTTAGATTTAGATGTTACTTTGGCTCGCGGACTGAATTATTACACTGGAGCAATTTTTGAAGTTTCACCTCCACAAGGTATTGCAATGGGTTCTATAGGTGGCGGGGGAAGGTATGATGATTTGACTGGAATTTTCGGGTTGAAAGACATGAGTGGTGTAGGGATTTCGTTTGGATTGGACAGAATTTATTTAGTGCTCGAAGAACTGAATTTATTCCCAGAAACAGTTACAAATGCAACAAAAGTTTTGTTTTTTAATTTTGGCGAAAGCCCTACTTTTGAAGCAATGAAAATTATTAAAACCTTACGAACTCAAAATATTAAAGCAGAGATATATCCTGATGCTGCCAAGATTGAAAAGCAATTCAAATATGCAGAAAAAAGAAATATCCGTTTTGTAGTTAAGGAAATAATAGGCTCTAGTTTTATTATAAAAGACACGCAGACAGGAGAACAACTTCAAATGAATCTTGAAAACTTCATTGCTAAACTTTCCTAAAAAAAGTTACAGCAGCGTAATACAATTTTCTCTTAATTAAAATATAAAAGTGCTCGAATTGGTAATGATAAAAACAAAAAATCCCCAGGTGGGGATTTTTTAATAAATGCAGTTTAGTGTCAAATAAAAAGCAAAATAAAATTAGTTTTTAACCAATATTTTTTTAGTAATAGCACCACCATCTGTAAGTACTTTTACTATGTAAGTTCCTGTACTTAAGTCTGAAACTTGCAACTTAATATCGGCTTGATTTTGGTTACCTATTGTCCAATCGGTTACTTTTTGTCCTAATAAATTAAATAATAAAACAGATTTTACCGTTACTTCTTGCAGTTCATTTTTAATAGTAATCATGTTGTCTGATTGTGAATGTATTACTGCAATGCCTTGATCTTCCTCATTATTGGTTGTTCCAAGAGCTGCTGAATTTTTAAATCTCAACGAGAATCTTGTGTCATAAGTTCCTGCAGGAAGATTAATTTGATAACTACTAGATTTTACACTATTGTAAGTGTTTGTGACATTATCATAAATGTATATTTCTTGATTAGCATCAAAATTTTCTTTTGCATCTACAACAAAAGTAACGTTACCAGCAGTTGCGTTTTTAACCCCTAACGGATATATATTATTTACATTAAAATAACCATCACCATTAATATTTAATTTGTCTGTTCCGTTGATGAAATACATATCATTTGTAAGTGTTTCAATGCTTATCGCATCGTAACCATTGTCATAACCGGCTGTAGCATGTTGGTTCATAAAACCTAACAATATTTGTCGGTGGAAGTTATCGGTAGAATTGTAACCCAATCGTAATTTCGCAAATTGTTCTTGAACAAAACTGTCTGGCGCATTGTTAAAGGCAGGATTTGAATTGGCAACAGTAGGATTTACTGATCTGAACATCGTGTAAGAATTGGCAACATCATCTTCTTTTATAAATAATCTTTGCCCATTATTGAATGTAATAGTTCCTCCAGTAGCGGTACCCGTTACAAAAAACCCTTGACCCACTGGTATAAATCTATTTGGCGTTTTACTACTCGAACCTAATCCGCTAACCCCAGCTGGAGCCACAGGAGCAGTACCACCCGTTTTGGTATAAGTTGCGTAACCGCCTTGATAGAGTCCAGTATTGTGAGAAGTATTTGAACTATAATGTTGCCAAATGTATAATGTACCTTTGATACTTAACGAATTATCATTGATAAACTGATCTGCATCAAGTGCCGATGGATAAGGATTACCACATAAATTAAGGTTATTAGGACCTACCGTTGAGGTAATTGTCCCGTTGTTTGGTTTGCCAACAAAAGTATAGTTCTGATCTGGCGTCGCAGCACCGCATCCTTTCATTGTATATCCTTGACCCGCAAGCAATGCACCATTTTGACCCACAGAAGACCAATTAGCATAACTGTTGGTTGAGTTTTGGAATTTAAATATCCAATAACTGCTCAAAGTCATAGGCGTTGTTGGCGAACCATTTATTCCTGGTGTCCAAGTAATATTCTGGATGTTATTTGGATCTGTTCCGTCTTTCATCACTCCAGCAACTGTAAACCCATGATTGATGGTTGTATTATTTATAGAGCTAACAGGCGAAGACCAATAGTTATAATTAAATTTGTTGGCTTGTCCTTGTTGATCTCTTTCCAGTGAACCAGCACTTGTAACGTCCAAATCTGAATTTGCAGTTTGCACAAATTGGGATTTTCCTGTTAGGTCAATTTTACCATCAAGTTTTATGTACCAGTCGTTTTGAAGTTTGGTATCATTATTCATTTTTATGGTTACACCTGGATCAACAAACATGGCTAAATCTACATTGTTTGCAGTATCAGTTATATTGTGTTTCACTTGAATGATTGAATAATCCAACTCTGTCGCATCCAATCCTCTGATGTCTTTAGTAGGATCATCAATAGCAGTTGCAAATGTTCCTGTTCTTAAAGTGGTAAATGGCATTGGAGCTTGCTGTACCGCAATAACTTTATGGTTGTACAATTTCATTCCTGTACCAATATCAATCGAAGAAGTAGTCAAATCATCAACAATGTCATCTTTGTAAGTATCCATTCTGTAATAACGTAATAAATTGGAATACGGTAATGAACTAACATCTTTTGGTACAATGGTGCCTCTAACCTGTGAAGCTGAATTTTGAATTTCTTGATACACCATTCTTTGCACTTGAGAGGCAGTTAATGCAGCATTAAAAATTCTAACTTCATCAATTTTACCTTTGAAATAAAAATTGTTGGCAATTGGATTTTTACCCAATGTGAGTTTTGACGGATCGGCTGCAATATTTCCAGAAACTGCTTGAGAAGCGGCAAATTTTCCGTTCAAATAGAGTGTCAAATTACCACCACCATAAGTAGCTGCAACATGATACCATCGAGAAGCTGTTAGAGGAGTTGCAAATGTTAATTGCACACCATTTACCATAGCTTGAAGTGTTTTAACGGTGGTAATTTTAATTTGAAATTTATCTTGTCCCACTACAACACCTCCACTACTAAATGCGCTATTTATATCAATCCATGCCATTATAGTTGCGTTAGGTAAACCACCAAGAATAGGCGAGTCTTCTGCATAATCATTTCTGCCATCAAAATCGAGATATAATTTTCTATTGAGGTCTCTTGGCGAACCAATAACGGTCGTGTTGGTGTCAAAAGTGTCCAGTATTCCGTCTTTGTCTACGTCCACTGAACCATCGATTTTACCATCGTTGTTAGCATCTAAACTAGCATATAAACCTGTTTGAATATCTTTTATACCATCATTGTTAGAATCTAACTGCATATAATCGGGTATTCCGTTACTGTCTGTATCAAGAGCATAAGATTTTGCGGTTGTACCAAAACCAACGAAGTTATCATTCAAATCTAAGATTCCGTCTCTATCGGTATCTACTAAATCCCCTTTTCCATCTCCGTTGATATCTCCGTCACCGTTTGACAATCCTGCTTCATCAATATCAAAAAATGAGTCGTTATCACTATCTAAATCCAAATAATTTGGCACACCATCACCGTCAGTATCAGGAATAATATAGGTACCTCCTGCAATTTGTGCATCGATGGCATCTAAAACACCATTTCCATTGGCGTCAACCCATAATCCTGGATCCATTTTAGAAGTATTATTGCTGTATGCTTTGTAACCCGCTTCTTCAATATCTGGAATACCGTCGTTTTCATCGTCTAAATCAAAGATATTGGCTATACCATCACCGTCAGAATCTACATAGATTTGCGTAATTTTTATATCATCCATGGCAAAGTCATTCCCGCCGCCGCCAGGGGCGTTATTTCTGATTTTGATTAAAAAATCGGTAATATTACCTAAATTAACTGTGGTAGTATAATTCAACCAATTAGACAATGTTGGACCACATGTATTGTCTGAAGGGTCTGCTGCGTTACACCGGCCAATGTCTCCAGTGTTGTAGCTCGCAATTAATGTCGCTCCTGTTACATCTCTAAATTCAATAGTAATATTTGGTTTAATCGTAGCTCCCAAATTTCCTTGTCGCATGAGGTTCATAACCCAAAAACCAAAAGTTGTTTGAGTATTTGGAAGTATCCCGTTTATAACTGCTTGATAAAAATAAGTTCCGGCAGTATTATCTGAATTAAATATAGCCATTCTGCCATAAAGATCTCCTGTATGGTCTCTTTGATCAGTCCAAGCCAAATCTTTATGAATATTTTCTGGATCGGATGCAACGCCGTTGGTGTTTGTGATGATATAATTTACACAATATTCTCCGTCATCTAGCACGCCAGAAGAATTCGTAGCACAACTATTAGCATTTGTGGTTATGTTATCTTCGTAACAAGAAGTTGTTGAAGCCCCAGGAATATTGATGTTAATCTTACCTTTTGTTTGACCAGCACCAAAAGTTTCATTTAAAAAAGTATACGTTAATAAATTATTTAACGGATAACTTATGGCATCACTTTGTTCTCTAACATCAAGTATTCCATCGTTATCGTCATCTAAATCTTTGTTGTCGGTAATACCATCGCCATCAGTATCTGCATAGGTTTGAACTCCTACTCCAGTAATATCAAAATTAAATGGGTTCATTCCCGTTGCATTAGTAACTATGGCAAAAGTTGCAGTTTTGGTTCCTTTTACTATCGGATTAAAATCTATTTGAAACGTGGTAGTTGCGCCAGCAGCAAGTGTCGCACTTGGCGCAGCAGACATAGAAAAATCTGCGGAATTTGTCCCAGTAAATGTTGCAGCACCAATAGATAAAGTTCCGGTACCAGTATTTTTTATAGTATACGTCACCGTAACCGAACCACTTTGAATAGAAACTGTTCCAAAATCGGTTTGTTTCGCAGCCGTTGGAGTGACATCGCCATCTGCAATAAGTACACCATTAGGATTGGCGACTGTCATTACCAGTGTACCACCTGTTCCACTTAAAGCATAAGAAAACGGATTTTTTGAGCTGTCTCCATTTGTGATTCTAATGGTTGCATTGCGGACACCAGCTGCAGTAGGTGTAAATAATACTGTGAAAGTGGTACTTCCAAAAGCGGCAACAGAAGAACTAGGTGCAGTTTGAATTGTAAATTCGCTGGCATTGGCTCCAATAAAACTAATAGCGCCTATCGTTAAGGGAAAATTACCGGTATTATTTATTGTAAAAGTTCTCGTGCTAGCAACCGTGCTGAAGTCCGTCCAATTTGCGGTTGTTGTTGTTGCTGTACCGTTAGTTATGGATGAAGCATTCCCACTCACTGTGATTGCTTGGGTTACTCCAGTTCCTTGAATAGTGAAATAAAAAGGGTTTTTAGTAGTATCTCCATTGGCAATATTAAGTACAGCAGTTCGTGTCCCAATTGCACCAGGAGTAAACAATATTGTAAAAGTGGTGCTTCCTAAAGCTGGCACAACTGAACTTGGTGCTGTTTGAACAGAAAAATCACCAGGATTAGTTCCTGTAAAAGTAATGGCACCAATAGATAAAGGAATTGTTCCCGAGTTGAAAATGGTATAAGTTCGGGTCACAGTAACGTTGCTAAAATCAGTCCAATTGGCTGTTGTTGGTGTAGTTGAACCGTAGGTAATTGTAGTCGCGTTTCCTTTTACACTGCTTAATTGAGGTGTACCAGTACCACTCAAAGCAAATGTGTAGGGATTTTTAGTACTATCATTGTTAACAATGCTAATAGTAGCGTTTCTTGTTCCAGCAGCAGTTGGCGTAAATAATACGGTAAAAGTTGTAATGCCGTTGGCTGCTATAGGGGAACTTGGAGGAGTTTGAATCGTAAATTCCGAAGCGTTAATTCCCGTAAAAGTTATAGCTCCTATAGTTAATACTATATTTCCTAAATTAGTTATTGTAAAAGTTCTCGTATTGGTTACAGTACTATAATCAGTCCAGTTAGCAGTGGTTGTAGTTGCTGCACCATTTGTAATGGTTGCCGCGTTTCCTTGTATAGTAATTCCTTGTACAACACCAGTTCCTTTTATCGCAAAAACATAGGGGTTATTACTAGTATCATTATTTACAATAGATATAGAAGCATTTCTTGTTCCAGCTGCCGTAGGATTAAAGGTTACAACAAAAGTAGTACTCGAAGAAGGACCTATCGAATTACTCGGAGCAGTGGTAACAGTAAACTCACTTGCATTGGCTCCAGAAAAAGTAATAGCACCTAAACTCAAAATCCCAGCTCCAGTATTATTTATAGTAAATGTTCGTGTGGCATTTGCAGAACCAAAATCTGTCCAGTTTGTGGTGGAAGTTGCTACACTTCCATTTGTAATGGCACTAGCATTACCTGTTACATTTATAGTTGCATTATTTACGCTTGCAACTACAGACGACCGAGGGGTCGAAGTACAAGTTCCATTAGCTGCTTCAACATAAAATATAGTAGTAGTTGAAATAGATGGTGTTGTAAAACTTGTACCAAAACCTAAATTACTACCACCACTTGAAGCAGCATACCATAAAAGAGTTCCAACAGATGAATTTGCTCCCAAGATAACTGTACCCGTTCCTGTTCTTGAACCAGGAAAAGTAGCTGTTACTATAGGCGTTGCGTAAATTGTTACTGTTTTTGTTGAAGTATCATTTGCGCATAAAGCACTAAATGCTGTAAGTGTTAAGGTTACATTTCCAGCAGCAATATCAGATGCACTTGGAGTATAGGTACAGTTAGTTAATGAATTCGCATTTGCAAAACTACCAGTGCCGCTACTTGACCACAATACACTAGTTTGATTAGTCGCACCAGAACCCGCTGTAATATTAACGGCACCAGATGTTGAACAAGTATTTATTGCTGTTCCCGCAATCGCTGTCGTTGGAGCATTAATAGTCAATGTTTTACTTGACATTACATTTCCGCATGGAGCGTTTGCAAAGGAAGTTAACGTTAAAGTTACGCTACCACCCGTAATATCGGCAGAACCTGGAGTGTAAGTACAGGTTGTTAATGAGGTAGGATTACTAAAAGTTCCATCACCATTAGAAGACCAAATAATGCTTGTTTGATTTGTAGCACTAGACCCAGCAGTAATATTAAGAGTACCTGCAGATGCACAAGTAGTAATAGCAGTTCCTGCAACTGCAGTAGCCGCTTTTATGATTGTCATAGTTTTAGTAGAAGTAGCAGTACAAGTAGTATTTAAAGCCGTTAATGTCAAAGTTACGCTTCCAGCGGTAATATCTGCAGCACTCGGAGTATAGGTACAAGTTGTTAATGAAGTAGCATTGGCAAAAGTTCCAGTTCCACTGGAAGTCCAATTAATACTTGTTTGATTTGTAGCACTAGAACCAGTAGTTATGTTTACTGAACCAGCGGACGAACAAGCAGTAATAGCTGTTCCTGCAATAGCAGTTGTTTGCGGATTAATGGTCAATGTTTTAGTTGAGGTTACATTTCCACAAGGTGCGTTTCCGAAAGATGTTAACGTCAATGTTAGGCTGCCACCCGTAATATCTGCGGCACTTGGAGTATACGTACAAGCAGTTAATGAAGTAGCATTAGCAAAAGTTCCAGTACCACTTGAAGACCACGCGATACTTGTTTGATTTGTTGCACTCGAACCAGTAGTAATGTTTACTGCACCAGTAGTGGCACAAGTTGTAATTGCGCTTCCAGCAATTGCAGTCGTAGCATTTATAATCATCAATGTTTTGGAAGAAGTCGCATTCCCACAAGGAGCATTTCCACTAGCAGTTAAGGTTAATGTTACACTACCAGCAGTAATATCAGCAGCACTTGGATTGTAAGTACAAAGTGTCAAAGAGTTTGAATTGGTAAACGTTCCTGAACCACTTGAAGTCCAAGTTACACTAGTTTGATTAGTAGCACTAGAACCAGCCGTAATGTTCACAGCACCGGAAGTAGAACAACTATTTATAGGTGTTCCTGCAACTGCTGTAGAAGCAGCAGTAATAGTTAGAGTTTTAGTAGCAGTAACATTGGCACAACCTCCATTGGAAGCAGTCAACGTTAAGGTTACACTGCCTGATGAGATGTCAGCAGCACTTGGAGTGTAAGTACAAGTAGTTAATGAATTTGGATTTACAAAAGTTCCAGTTCCACTTGTGGTCCAAGTAACGCTAGTTTGATTAGTCGCACTAGAACCTGATGTAATATTGACAGCTCCTGAGCTTGAGCAAGTAGTGACATTTGATCCTGCAACAACAAGCATAGGATTTTTTATAGTTACTGTTTTGGTAGAAGTTGCATTTCCACAGGGAGCATTACCAAAAGCCGTCAATGTTAAGGTTACACTACCTGATACTATATCGAAAGCACTTGGATTGTAAGTACAAAGAGTCAAAGAGTTTGAATTGGTAAACGTTCCTGAACCACTTGAAGTCCAAGTTACACTACTTTGATTAGTGGCACTAGAACCAGCCGTAATGTTCACAGCACCGGAAGTAGAGCAAGTAGTTATTGCAGATCCCGCTACCGCTGTAGGTAAGGAATAGATTGTCATTGTTTTTGATGCCGTAACATTAGGACAAGCAGCATTTGATACGGTTAAAGTTATGGTTACACTCCCTGCTGTTATATCAGCAGCACTTGGCGTGTAAGTACAAGTGGTCAATGAATTAGGATTCACAAAAGTTCCTGAACCACTAGAAGTCCAAAGAATGCTAGTTTGATTTGTTGCACTTGATCCTGTAGTGATATTGATTGCTCCAGAAGTTGAACAAGTAGAGAGCGCAATTCCAGCATTTGCAGTCATTGCATTACTAATGGTTACCGTTTTGCTCGAAGTAACATTTCCGCATGGAGCATTTCCAAAAGCCGTCAATGTTAAGGTTACACTACCTGATACTATATCAGCAGCACTTGGATTATAAGTACAAAGCGTTAATGAATTAGCATTCGTAAACATACCACTACCGCTTGAAGTCCAAGTTACACTACTTTGATTAGTCGCACTAGAACCAGCCGTAATGTTCACAGCACCGGAAGTAGAACACGTAGTAATTGCTGATCCAGCTGACGCTGTAGGAGTACTGTAAACAAATGCATTTATAGAATTATTTGATGAGATAGTACTTGTACAGTAGGAAGAAGATAGATTAGTTACAAGAATTGTAGTTGTGCCAACGTTTAAAGTTGGGGTTGTAAAAGTTCCTGTACCTGGACTTCCAGCAGTAAAATTCATTACGGCTGTATTTCCAATTGCTGTTGTTGCCCCCGAAAGATTATAAGTTACAGTATACGTTCCCGATGTTAGAGTGTTAGACTTGAGCGTCATTACAGCTGTTGAGGTTCCACAAAAAGGACCAGTAATAGTTGGTGCAGAAGTTAGGGCATAAGTTGGACAGGTGTAAGTTATAATCATATAGCCACCAGAACCATTGCCGCCATTGGAAGTTTTTGTTCCGCCGCCGCCGCCGCCGCCATATGTATTACCATTTGTACCAGTAGCTGCGTTTAAACTTGAACCATTTCCACCAGTTCCGGCGAAACCACCACCTGCAGTACCGCCAATAGTAACAGTTCCATTTCCACCGCCGCTTGTTGGACCAGCTGCTCCACCACCACCGCCTGAACCAGTAGAAATCCCTGAACCACCTGTACCTCCGTTTTTTGTGCCATTACCACCGTTACCGCCATTACCACCATTTGCATAACTTCTACCAAAAGCACCACCAGTTGCATTTATTGTTCCCGATGCAAAAGTTGCTATTGTAGAAGTACCATTTATACCGTTGCCGCCAGTTGAACCACTTCCTCCAGTTCCCACAGTTATTGCGTATGAGGTTCCAGGTACCACAGTGTATGGAAATATTGTATAACCGCCGCCACCACCGCCGCCACCGCCATTTTGGTTTGCACCACCACCATAACCACCACCACCGCCGCCGCCATAAGCTTCGGCTTGTATAGATGATACTCCTAGTGGTGTAACAAAAGTACCATTGGTTGTGTAGGTTTGAGTTTGTCCTCTACCAATAAAAGTAACTATTAGTAGTAGGATTATTAGAATTAATTTTTCAGATTTAAGTAATAATTTTTTCATAACAAAGAGTTATTTTAATTTATTATTTAAATGAAGCAGTACAACTTCATTTTGAATTTATTTGACATTTCAAAACTAAATTATTTTTGAATATAATCGATTAAAAGTATAAAATAATCGATAAAATACATATTTTATATAAATTAATTTATAAAAAACTTACATAAAATTATTTTTTAAATTGTTTTAATATTTTTTTTTTGACGATGAATCAAACCTATATGAAA
>NZ_JANXUG010000066.1 GCF_025352015.1 Flavobacterium sp. | reverse complement strand
TTTTTTGTTTGTTTTTGATTGTTAATGTTAGTTACGGTCAAAACACTTCTCATTTTATTGCATTAGATAAAACAGGAGCTCTTTATGATGTGAATCCGACTACCTGCGGCTATACTGCTTTAAATTTTTGCAGTAACATTGCCGCAAGTGGTGCTGCGCCTTTGTCTATAGCTATTTTTGGAACTACACTTTATATTGTAGATAGTAAGGGTAAATTGTGGAAAGAGACTTATAACGCAACAGGTAATTGTGTGCCACTAGGTAATTTTTCTTCGACTAGTGGTTATTATGGTTTGACAGTTGACCCCAATGGAATTGTATATGCTGCAACAGGAAGTAAATTAGAAACCTATAACCCTGCTACCAATACTTTTGCTATTGTTGGTACTTTACCAACACAATGGAAAATTGGTGGAGATTTACTTTTTTATCAAGGGCAGTTATATATGGCATGTAAGAATCTCGATTTGATACGAGTAAATCTTGGAAATTTAGCTGCAACTACTGTTCAATTAACATTTCCCGCTGGTTCATCTGTTTTTGGATTTGCTAGTGTCTCTGTTCCTTGTTCTAATAATCAAGCGTATGGCATTTCAAATGCTTCGACAACAAGTACAAATCTATTGCCTTTAAATATTTTATCGGGAACAGTGGGAGCAGTATCTTGTACCTTACCATTTAATGTTTATGACACCGCTAGTGTTTCAGAAAGTGGTAGTTATACACCACCAGCACCTCCAACTGTAGTTGTTAGTCAGCCTAATTGTTCTTCTGCTATAGGAACTGTATCTGTTTCTCCAATTATTGTGGGTTATCATTATAGTATTGACGGTATCACTTTTACCAATACAACGGGGATTTTTGGTGCATTACCACCCGGAACGAACTACAGTATTAAAGCACAAGATCCTGCTGGATGTATTTCAAATGCCACAACGGGAACTATTGGACCCATACCTCCTTCGATTACTCCAACATTTACAATTCCTGGTCCTTTTTGTTCTGGTAGTACAATTTCTCCTTTACCTTTAACTTCCAACAATGGCATTACTGGTAGTTGGTTGCCGGCTTTAAATACTACAACCACTACAAGTTATACTTTTACACCAAACCCCAATCAATGCGGATTACCAACTAACGCTAGCATTATTATAAATCCAACTCCAGCAACACCGACTGTTATTAATTTAAATCCTGTTTGCCCAGCTATAATTGCAAATTTGAATTTAGCTGTGACGAGTTTACCAGCAGGAGTTTTTATTTTTAAAGATTCAAGTGGGACAGTTATTTCTAACCCAACAACTGTAACAGCTGGAATATTCAATGTTGTCGATTCTAATGCTTTAACAGGATGTACAAGCCTTCCAGCTACGATTGTAGTTGCCATTCCTAATTGTGGTTGTGCAAATGCTCCTATTGTTACCCTAAGTTCTTCTACGGGATCAACTTGTCAAACTACTCCCATCACAGTTAACGGAAACAATTTTTCAGGAAGTGCCACTAATGTATCAGTTGCCCATAATGGTCATGGAGTTGTTTCAAGCGGAACCACAATAAATATCTCTCCCTTTAGTTTTACTTATACTCCTTCTGCATTAGATGCCGGCACTACAGTTGTTATAACTTTTACAACTAATAATCCTTTAGGTAATTCTTGTACGGCTACTGTAGCCACATATTCGCTAGCTGTTTCTGTTATTACGCCTACTTTTACCCAAATTCCTCCTGTATGTCTTGGGGGTTCTATAAGTGGAACTAGTGGTGGCTTTCAAACGACTTCCAATAACGGAATCACAGGAAGTTGGTCACCAGCATTTAATAATTTAGCCACCACTGTTTATACGTTCACTCCTAATTTTGGTCAGTGTGCTACTACTACCAGCATGACTGTAACTATTACTCCTCCAAGTATAACTCCAACCTTTAGCCAAATTCCTCCTGTATGTATTGGGGGTTCTATAGCTGGGACGGGAGGTGGCTTTCAAACAACCTCCAATAATGGAATCACAGGAAGCTGGTCACCGGCATTTAATAATTTAGCCACAACTGTTTATACGTTCACTCCTAATTTTGGTCAGTGTGCTACTACTGCTCCAATGACTATTACAGTACATCCAAATGTGACGGCTGCTTTTTCCATCCCCAATACTATTTGTAATGCAACTACTGCTCCAGTTTTCCCTTCTACTTCTTCAAATGGAATAGTTGGTACCTGGTCACCCGCTACTGTAAGCAATACGGTAAATGGCACTTATACTTTTATTCCGACTACAATTGGTCAATATCCTTCCTGTAATGTTGGAACTACTGCAACAGTTACTATAACAGCCCCAAATATTGCTCCTGCCTTCACTCCAATAGGGACTATTTGTTCTGGTAGCACTTTAGCTGCCTTGCCAACAACCTCTACAAACGGAATCATGGGGACTTGGTCGCCTGCCTTGAATACTACTGCAACCACCATCTATACTTTTACACCAAATGCCGGACAATGTGCCCTGATAGTTCCTATGAATATTACGGTCAATCCATCACCGACGGTTACAGTTCCTCAACCTATATTTCAATGTAGCAATGGAACATCACCTACCGCATTATTTAATTTAACGATAAATGAAGGAGTAGTTACAGGCAGTAATACGGGAGTAACAGTGACGTATTACCATTCATTACTTGATGCACAAACTCTTACCAATCCTATACCAACTCCACAAAACTATTTAGGATTTGATACAGAGATTGTATACATACGAGTAGAGAATAGCATCACAGAATGTTATGCTACCATAACACAATTATTACGAGTAACACAAGGACCAGTAGCTATAACTCCTCAACCATTGCAATATTGTGACCCTAATAATGATGGCTTTGGTGTGTTTAACTTAGAAGACGCTACCAATGCAATAGTTGGAGGAATATTGCCTCCGGGAGTATCAGTTACTTATCATGAAACACCAGATGATGCTTTTATAGGGGCTAATGCATTAACAAGCCCTTATCCCAATATTGATCCAAATATTCAAACCATATATGTGCGAGTATTTTATACTTTAACAGGTTGTGCTAATTATGTTCAACTCCAGTTAATAGTCAACCCGACACCAGTTGTTACCCAGCCATTACCCTATGAGCTATGTGATTATACAGGTACTGTTGGTTATGAGACTTTTGATTTGACTACCAAAATTCAGGAGATATTGGGTAGTATAAATTCTACATTAACCACGGTAACATTTTACACGAGTCAATCGGATGCCGATGCAGGGACAAATGCCATAAGTAATGTTTCGAGTTATGTTAATGCTACTATAGATAGTCAAACGCTTTATGTTCGAGTAGAGACTATTGCTACGGGCTGTTATGATACGGTAACGTTACAATTAGTAGTTAATCCTTTGCCTAATTTCTTACAACCTAATTATCTTCAGTATTCCCGTTGTGATGTTGACCAGAGTAACATAGGCTTTGAGACCTTTAATTTAGGTAGTAAAATAAATGATATTTTATTGGGACAAACGGGCATGAGTGTTAGTTTCTATTTTAGTTTAGGCGATGCACAGAATGGCACCAATCAAATCACGAACTTACTTTACCAAAATCAGATTCAATATGTTCAGACTTTAGGTATTAGAATCACTAATAATGTAACAGGCTGTTATATTATCTCCACAATGGATATACGAGTAGAGCCGTTACCGAGTCCAATTCCACCAACAGTTCCTTATACACTTTGTGATGAGAATCAGGATGGCTTTACCAATTTTGATTTACAGACTTTACAGGTGAATATATTACAAGGGGCAAATTATATTTTAAGTTTCCATGAGACTCTACCAGATGCTAATTCGGGAGCTAATCCTATAAATATTGCGTTGCCTTATACCAATATTAATCCTTTTGTGCAGCTACTTTACGTAAGAGCGGAAGACCCGATAACGCACTGTGTTAGTGTTATACCAATAGAGCTTAATGTTGATCCAAGTCCAATAGCCCCAGTTTCTTTAGCTGATATTGCGTTATGCGACACCGATAACAATCCACAAGATGCTATTACAGAGATAAATTTAACTCAAGAGGCTGCGAGTGTTTTGGCACAACAACCAACACCAGCCAGTGATTATACAGTAACTTACTATACCACATTAGCCTTAGCTCAAAGCGGAACTTCTCCAATTATTCAGCAAACCAACTATGTTGGAAGTAATGGAGAGACTATTTGGGTTAGAGTAGAGAACAATATCACCCACTGTTTTAAAATTGGGTCCTTCCAATTAGTAATCAACATTCCGTTATTACTTACTGTACCAGCCCCGCTTAGTTCATGTGACGATGATTCCAATCCAAACAACCAATACCATACTTTTGATTTAACGGTAAAAAACACTCAGATTACTCAAGGATTGTTAGGTTATACTGTAACGTATTACCCAAGTTTAGCCGAAGCACAAAGTCATACCAATCCAATTGCCACCCCAACAGGGTATCAAAATGATTTAGCTCATCCAGCGGTACAAACCTTGGGAGTAGTTGTGAGTAGTCTAGCACCAGCGAATTGCGAAAGCATCACGACATTGGATATTAGAGTTCTTCCGATACCAACACCTAATAATAACCCACCAGCTTTGGCCCCAAAATGTGATGACAATACTCCTGGGGATATGCTAGAGTATTTTAACTTATCGGTTAATGAAGGGTATATTAGAAATAACGACCCTTACCTAAGCTTCCATTACTTCCCAACACAAGTAGATGCTGCAGGCAATACCAATGAGATTCTAACCCCAACAAACGCATTAGTGGGTGGTAATGTTTGGATACGGGTAGAGAACACAGGAGTAGACTATCAAGGGCATCATTGCTATGTATTAGTGGAACAAGCTTTAAAAGTAAATCCGTTACCAACGGTGGTACAACCCTTAGCGCCTTATAGAGTATGTGATAATAACACCGATGGATTAGCTTTATTTGATTTGATTAACCCATTATTGGCACCCCAGATACTTGGAACCTTACAAGCACCAGCCGACTTTACCATAAGTTACTACTTAACGGCAGCAGGAGCTAACCCACTTACTAATACTAGTGAGCAAGCCTTGGTATCTCCGTATACTAACGTCACACCTAACTCACAAAACATATACATTAGAGTGTTAAACAATAACACAGGTTGTGTTAATGCTAAAGGAATACTAACTTTAGCGGTAGAGCAATATGCTACAGCTTCGGGGCCAATTAGTTTTGCAGAATGCGATAGTCTTGGTGATCCTTATGATGGAATTGGCAGTGTTAATTTAACCCAATTTGCAAACACGATACTCAATGGTCAAGACCCAGCGGTATTCCTAGTTAGCTATTACATGAGTTTAGCAGATGCTACAGCTGGCACTAGTGCCTTACCTCTAGCACAAGTTCAGGCGTATGTAACCCATCCTGATACGGATACGATTTGGGTTAAGGTAGAGAACAGCAGTAATACCATTACACCTTTATGTTATGCTATTACCACCATCACTGTTACCGAGTTTCGTTACCCTAATCCTATTATCGCTACAGATAATGGCGTGACAACGATTTGTGTTGACTTTACTACGCATGATGTGGTTAGACCGCTGACATTGGATAGTGGTATTACTAATCCAGCTAACTATACTTTTGAATGGTTTGTGGATGGTACTCCTATACCAGGAGCTACAGGATCTACGTATATGGTGGATACTACTTCGTCTAGCACAACCCCAAGAAATTATACAGTACTTGTGACTAGTACTACCCCACAGGCTTGTGCTACTCCTTCAGGGCCTTTTCCTGTAATACAATCAGGGCAGGCTTCTATACCGAGTGGTACAATAGGCTATACTATAACTAATGCTTTTAGTTCAGAACAAATCATTACGGTACTGATAGAAGGCTATGGCATGTATGAATACAGTTTGGATGATGGACCAAGGCAGGCAAGTAATATCTTTGAGGGCATATCTTTAGGGACACATGTTGTCCATGTTTGGGATACTGCAGGTGGTGTAGCTTACAGTTGTGAGGCGTTAATTATAGAAGGTGTAGAAATCATAGATTATCCTCATTACTTTACTCCGAATGGAGATGGTATACATGATTATTGGAATATTGTTGGATTAGAAGAACAACCGGGAGCTAGAATTTACATCTTTGACCGCTATGGTAAACTGTTGAAACAAATTAGTTCTACAGGACCTGGTTGGGATGGTAATTATAACGGACATCAGATGCCTTCTGATGATTATTGGTTTAGTGTCGATTATATTGAGAATGCTACGGCTAAGCAGTTTAAGGCGCATTTTGCAATGAAGCGGTAGTAGGGGAGTTGAGAGTTATCAGTTTTCTGTTGTTAGTTGTAAATTACAATGACAACATTACAAATTACAAGTCAATAACTATAAATTACAATATTTATTAAAATGATGTATGATTTTACAGACAATCATAATTTTGCAAAAAAAGATTCCATTACTATAGGTGAAAACATTATTTTTAAATACCGAAGATTAAAGGTAATAAAGTTATTTTTTACGCTTTGAATTTTAAAAATGGCCTTCAAAAAACTGATTAGGAAAAATTAAAAGAGGTGCAAGCAAGCAGAAGAGAAAATTGACTATGCTTTGTATTATAATATCAAATTATTTGAAATTAGTTTAAATGATTATAAAACCAAAGCTGCGGATTTTGAATTTTCTGATAAGATAATGCTTGAGTTACTGGAAAAATGACTCAAAGAGGAGAAGCTGTTGGTGTAATTTCTGCACAATCTATTGGAGAGCCGGGAACACAGTTGACACATCGTACATTCTTCGTTGGTGGAGTTGCGGTTGGCGTTTCAGAAGAATCAACTATTATAGCAAGATTTGGAGGAAGACTTGAAATCGAAAATTTGAAAATGAATGAATGGATAAAAGAGACATAGATTTTAGAAATAGAACATAGGCAATTTGAAAATGTGCCAATTTGGAAATGATGGAACGGTTTAAAGTACTACTTTTGCACACTGTAATTTTCAAATTAATTCAATGAATTACCTTTCAGTAGAAAACATATCTAAATCCTTTGGCGAAAAAACTTTGTTTAGAGATATTTCTTTTGGCATTAATAAAGACCAAAAAATAGCTTTCATTGCCAAAAATGGTTCGGGGAAAACCTGTATTATGAATATTATCAATGGTGAAGACGAGCCAGACACAGGGCAAGTTGTACTTCGAAAAGGTTTGAAAATGGCTTTTCTATCCCAAAAAAGTAACCTGCAGGACGAACTAACGATTGAGGAAAGTATTTTTGCATCCGATAATGAAGTGCTGCACGTCATTGAACGCTACGAAAAAGCATTGGAAAATCCTGAAAATGAAGAAAAATACCAATTGGCTTTTGATGAAATGGATCGCCACAATGCTTGGGATTTTGAAACCCAATTCAAGCAAATCTTATCCAAACTAAAACTCGAGGATTTAAAACTGAAAGTGAAATCGCTTTCTGGCGGACAAAAAAAACGTTTGTCTTTGGCTATTATTCTTATCAATCGACCTGATTTATTGATTTTGGATGAACCGACGAACCATTTGGATTTAGAGATGATTGAATGGTTGGAAAGTTATTTTGCCAAAGAAAATATTACGCTATTTATGGTAACGCATGACCGTTTTTTTTTGGAACGCGTTTGCAACGAAATTATCGAATTAGACAACGGTAAATTATACCAATACAAAGGAAATTACTCCTATTATTTGCAAAAGAAAGAAGAACGCATTGCCATGGAAAATTCTTCTATTGACAAAGCGCAAAACCTTTTTGTAAAAGAATTAGCTTGGATGCGTCGTCAACCAAAAGCGAGAACGACCAAATCGAAATCGCGTCAGGATGATTTTTATGTAATTAAGGAGAAAGCAGAAAGTCGCAGAAAAGAAAATGTTGTGGAACTTGAAATCAATATGGAACGTATGGGCAGCAAGATTATAGAGCTGCACAAAATCAATAAAAAATTTAAGGACAAGATTATTCTCGACAATTTTACTTATGATTTCCAACGTGGCGAACGCATTGGTATCATTGGAAAAAATGGAACAGGAAAATCGACTTTCCTTAATATCATGACAAAAACCATTTTGCCTGAATCGGGTAAGGTTATCATTGGCGACACTATTAAGATTGGGTATTATACGCAAAGCGGCATCAACCCAAAACCTGGTCAGAAAGTTATCGATATCATTAAGGAATATGGTGAATACATTCCGCTGACGAAAGGGAAAATCATTTCGGCTTCGCAGTTATTGGAACGCTTCTTATTTGACGCCAAAAAGCAATACGACTTTGTTGAGAAATTGAGTGGTGGCGAATTGAAACGATTGTATTTGTGTACGGTTTTGATTCAGAATCCGAACTTTTTGATTCTTGATGAGCCTACGAATGACTTGGATATTGTGACTTTGAATGTGTTAGAAAGTTTCTTATTAGATTATCCCGGTTGCTTATTGGTGGTTTCTCACGACCGCTACTTTATGGACAAAATTGTAGATCACTTATTTATTTTTAGAGGTGAGGGACAGATAGAAGATTTCCCCGGAAATTATTCCGATTTTAGAGCGTATGAAGATTCGGCTGAACCAAAAAATCTTTCGAATGTTAGCACCGAAAAAGTAAATTGGAAGCAAAATAATACTGCTTCCTCTAAATTAAATTTTAACGAGCAAAAGGAATACAACAAAATTGAACGAGAAATCAAGGATTTGGAATACGAGAAAAAGCAAATCGAAAATCAGTTTTCAGAAAGCAAAGTTGCAGATGCTGACATTACGGCAAAAGCCAAAGAATTAGAGGTTATCATCAGGAAACTGGAGCAAAAAGAAGAGCGTTGGTTTGAGCTTTCCTCTAAAATGGGATAAACTATTTACAGCGATTTATAGAGAAAAAAATAAATCTCTGTGTAACAATGTGTAAAAAAAATAATTTCACAGAGACTCACGGCGAAAAAAATAAAACTCTGTGAATCTCTGTGCAACAAAAAACAAATGTTACACACCATAAAATCATATTTAAACTTCCTATGGCATTCCAAAAATGAACACAGAGTGCATTCGCCGTTTGTATATTCATTGGTTTCTAAATGTTTTTATGACAAGAAAAAGTATTTAGAATATTCAGTGCTACAGAATTATAGAAAATCACTTTTACAGAACAAGAATACTATTGTGGTTACTGACTTTGGTGCGGGCTCCAAAGTTTTTAAAACCAATACAAGACCCATTTCAAAGATTGCAAAAACAGCGGGTATCAGTTCAAAACGCGCTGAATTACTATTCAGAATCACCAATTATTTTAAGCCTGAAAGTATTTTGGAAATTGGAACTTCATTGGGTTTAGCCACAGTTGCTCTATCATTGGGAAACAAAAATGCTACGATGAACACGCTGGAAGGTTGCCTTGCAACAAGTTTAATGGCAAAAAAACAGTTCGTGAAATTCAATTTAAAAAATGTAAAACTAATTCAAACCGAATTCTCCAGCTATTTAAAAACTTTCGAATTTCGACTTTCGACTTTCGATCTAATTTACTTTGACGGCAATCATTCAAAGTCCGCAACTTTAGAATACTTTGAATTATTATTACCTACTATAACTAATGAAACGGTGTGGATTTTTGATGATATTCATTGGTCACAAGACATGAAAGATGCTTGGAAAATCATTCAAAATCATCCAAAAGTTACCGTAGCTATTGACACCTTTCAATGGGGATTAGTTTTTTTTCGCAAGGAACAACCAAAAGAACATTTTGTGATTAGACCATAAAAAATGGCAGTCATTGCTGACCGCCATCTTTCGAATTAACAAACCAATCCAAAAATTATTCTTTAGCTTCTTCATTTTCTCTCGCCTTTGCTCCTATTCTATTTACTTTAAACATTGGTGCAAATTTGAATTTTATAGAAGCTATTTTCATATTATCACTTGACGATAATCCTTCTTTTTCAACTGTATTTTTTCGACTATCTAATGCTTCGTAAATCAATTTTACTTCATCATAATCCTCTCTAGAAAATTTACTTTTGTTAGCTTTATAGGAATCGAAGAATTTTTGATACGTTTCTAAAATGTTATCTTTATTTACCCAACCAAATTTCATGTCCTCACCAATTCTATCGGCACCAAAAAATGTATTTCTTAATCTTTGATTGGCATTAATAACTACTTTTTTAGGTGCTTTCGATGCTTCAACTTTTGTTTTTAAAATTACATATCTTGCATTAATAGAATCAACACGAGCTTTATTTTTAGCTTTTACATCATCATTCAATCTTGAAATTGCTTCATTAGATTCTTTAGTCTTACGGTCAAAATCAGCGGAAATTTTATCCCAATTAGCTTCAGAATCTGTAGTTTTTACTCTTTCCAAAGAATCGATATAAGTTTGCAATGAGGCAATTTTTTCATCTGCTTCTTGTTTTTCTTTGTTTTTACAAGATACTATTGTAAGCAACAACCCGCAAAGCATACCACATTGTAATAATCTTTTTTTCATTTTATTTAATTTTTAATTTTGATGTAAATATACTTAGAGCATGGTACAACCGCTTTATACAATTATTTCTATTAATTACATAATTCCTTGAAATATAAAAAGCAATTAGAATGTAACATATCCCCTATCTTTACTACCTATTGAACAAATTAAATTTCAGCATATAATGGCAAATCCATTAATCAATATAGCCAACCTTAAACGAGATTTCCAGCTAGGAAACGAAACAATAAATGTTCTAAAAGGCATCGATTTACAGATTAATAAAGGGGAATATGTTGCACTTATGGGACCATCAGGTTCTGGAAAATCAACCTTGATGAATTTATTAGGTTGTTTAGACACTCCCACTTCGGGAACTTATATTTTGAACGGTAAAGACGTCAGCCAAATGCACGATGATGATTTGGCCGAAATACGTAACAAAGAAATTGGATTTGTCTTTCAAACTTTCAATCTTTTGCCTCGCACAACCGCTTTAAATAATGTAGCCTTACCAATGATTTATGCAGGCTACTCAAAATCAGAACGCAACGAGCGAGCCACAGAGGTACTAACGCAGGTAAATCTAGCCGATAGAATGGATCATCAACCTAACCAACTTTCGGGCGGACAACGCCAGCGTGTGGCTATTGCCAGAGCTTTGGTCAACAAGCCTTCTATTATATTAGCAGATGAACCAACCGGAAATTTAGACAGTAAAACGTCAATCGAAATTATGAACCTTTTCAATGACATTCACAAAAATGGCAACACTATAATTATTGTAACCCACGAAGAAGATATTGCGAAATACGCCCATCGCATCATCCGTTTGCGTGACGGAACTATTGAAAGTGACAACCCAAATGATGACCACTTATAAAATTTGTAGCAAATCGTTCGGGCTTTATCTATAATCCCTATTCCTGCTTTTCGCTGCAATCTTTTTTGTTTTGTAAAAAGCCTTTTAGCTGCGCTCAAGGCGACAAAACAAAAAAGGATTTTCACTCCAATCAGGGCTAAACTTTAATCCATTTGAATTTTTGTTATCTTTGAAATCAATAAAAAACATAAATATAAAGTCGTAAATTTTATATCATAAATCGTAAATTCAAATGAAAGTATATACCAAAACAGGCGACACCGGAACCACATCATTATTTGGTGGAACTCGAGTGCCTAAACACCATATCCGCATAGAAAGCTACGGAACAGTCGATGAACTCAACTCCCATATTGGATTAATTCGAGATCAAAACTTGAATCAATTATACAAAAATGTATTAATTGAGGTACAAGACCGTTTGTTTACCGTGGGTGCTATTCTGGCAACGCCACCAGAAAAAGAAACATTGAAAAATGGGCAAAAACGGTTACAAAATTTAGGAATACTGGAGTCAGACATTGAATTTCTAGAAAAAGAAATAGATACTATGGAAGATTCATTGCCTCAAATGACACATTTTGTGTTACCCGGCGGACATACTACGGTGTCATACTGTCACATTGCGCGTTGTGTATGCCGAAGAGCAGAACGTTTAGCCGTGCATTTGCATGAAATAGAACCTACAAACGAACAAGTCATCAAATACCTAAACCGACTTTCTGACTACCTTTTTGTTTTGGCAAGAAAGTTATCCTTTGATCTGAAAGCAGAGGAAGTGCAGTGGATTCCTCGAAAATAAGATTTTAGAATAAAGATAAACGATTTTTGAAGTCAGATTTGACTGCGAAACAATCTTGAAATCTCAAATCGTTAATCTTAAATCAACAATTAAAAAAGACGTTCTTACACATATTTAAAAATAAATTAAAAAAAACTTGACTTTTTCAGTTTAAAATTTATTTTTGCATAAATTAAAATCAACATAAGATGTATTGGACATTAGAATTGGCATCCTACTTAAGCGATGCTCCTTGGCCAGCAACCAAAGACGAACTTATTGATTATGCTATAAGAACTGGTGCTCCACTAGAAGTAGTAGAGAATTTACAATCTATAGAAGACGAAGGAGAAATCTACGAATCTATGGAAGAAATATGGCCAGATTATCCCACAGACGAAGATTATCTTTGGAACGAGGATGAATATTAAAAAATAAAAATTTCAAGAGAAAAAAAGTCCATTTCGGGCTTTTTTTTTGTTTAAATTTGCTCTCCATTTCGAATTTATGAATTTGGACTATAAAAAAATAACACGAACACAATTATGAGTTTCATAAATACCATCATCAAAGCTTTTGTAGGCGACAAATCTCAAAAAGATGTCAAAGCTACACAACCTTATATTGCCAAAATAAAAACTTTAGAATTCGTATTAGGAGCCCTTTCGCATGACGAATTGAGAGCTAAAACGACCGAATTTAAGGCTAAAATAAAACAAGCTCGCGAAAAACAAGATGCAGAAATTGAAGCCAAAAAATTGGAAGCCGAAAATACTGCCGACATCGATTTAAGGGAAGATATTTACAATGCTATTGACGCTTTAGAAAAAGAAGCCTACGAAATTTCAGAAAAAGTATTGGCTGAAATCCTCCCAGAAGCATTTGCAGTTATTAAAGAAACAGCCAAACGTTTCAAAGAAAATGCAATTATTACAGTTACATCGTCTGAAAAAGACAGAGAACTTTCAGCTACAAAACCATATATAACTTTAGTTGGCAACCAAACTAATTGGGCAAACCAATGGAACGCAGCAGGAAAACAAATCACTTGGGACATGATTCACTATGACGTTCAGTTAATTGGTGGTATCGTATTGCATGAAGGTAAAATTGCAGAAATGCAAACGGGTGAAGGTAAAACATTGGTGGCAACCCTTCCACTCTATTTGAATGCGTTAACAGGAAACGGTGTTCATTTAGTAACAGTGAACGACTATTTAGCAAAACGTGATAGCACGTGGAAAGCTCCTTTATTTGAATTTCACGGTTTAACAGTTGATTGTATCGACAATCATTCGCCAAACTCCGATGACCGCAGAAAAGCGTATGAAGCAGATATTACTTATGGAACCAATAATGAGTTTGGTTTTGATTACTTACGTGATAACATGGCGCATTCTCCCGAAGATTTAGTACAAAGAAAACACAACTATGCTATTGTCGATGAGGTCGATTCGGTATTGATAGATGATGCTCGAACACCGTTAATTATTTCTGGCCCCGTTGCTGATGGTGATCGTCACGAGTTTAACGAATTGAAACCAAAAATTGAAAACTTATATAATTTACAACGTCAGTTGGCAAACGGATTTTTGACTGAATCCAAACGTTTTTTCAAAGAAGGAAACATGAAAGAAGCTGGTTTTCAATTGTTGAGAGCTTACCGAGCGTTACCAAAAAATAAAGCACTGATTAAATTTTTAAGTGAAGAAGGGGTAAAAGCACTTTTACAAAAAACAGAAAACGAATACATGTCAGACAACAATAGGAAGATGCCCGAAGTTGACGAAGCCTTGTACTTTGTAATTGAAGAAAAAAATAATCAAGTTGATTTATCCGATAACGGGATTAAATTTCTATCAAAAGATACGGATGATAATTTCTTCGTTTTACCAGATATCGGGACTGAAATTGCCACAATCGAAAAACAAAATTTAGAAAAAGATAAAGAAGCCGAAGCCAAAGAACGATTGTTTCAGGATTTTGGTATCAAATCAGAAAGAATTCATACACTTACCCAGCTCTTGAAAGCCTACACGTTATTCGAAAAAGATGTAGAATATGTGATTATGGACAACAAAATTTTGATTGTTGATGAGCAAACCGGTCGTATTATGGACGGTCGTCGTTATTCTGATGGACTGCACCAAGCCATTGAAGCCAAAGAGCAAGTGACCATTGAATCGGCAACGCAAACTTTTGCAACAATCACACTGCAAAACTACTTTCGTATGTACAGCAAATTAGCTGGTATGACAGGAACGGCAGTTACAGAAGCTGGCGAACTCTGGGAAATTTACAAATTAGACGTGGTTGAAATTCCAACGAATCGAGGAATGTCGCGCCAGGATAAAGAAGATTTAATTTACCGCTCGATTCGAGAAAAATTTAATGCAGTGATTGAAGATGTGACACAGCTTTCACAAGCCGGAAGACCAGTGCTTATTGGGACAACATCTGTAGAAATATCGGAATTATTAAGCCGAATGTTGAAAATACGTGGTGTAAATCACAATGTATTGAATGCCAAAATGCACAAACAAGAGGCACAAATTGTAGAAGAAGCTGGAAAATCTGGCGTAGTAACCATCGCAACCAACATGGCTGGTCGTGGAACCGATATTAAATTAACGCCAGAAGTAAAAGCCGCCGGAGGTTTGGCAATCGTTGGAACCGAACGTCACGATTCGCGTCGAGTTGACCGTCAGTTGCGTGGTCGTGCTGGTCGTCAAGGAGATCCCGGAAGTTCGCAGTTTTATGTGTCTTTGGAGGATAACTTAATGCGTTTATTTGGTTCTGACAGAGTAGCCAAAATAATGGACAGAATGGGATTGAAAGAAGGCGAAGTGATCCAACATTCGATGATGACCAAATCTATTGAACGTGCACAGAAAAAAGTAGAAGAAAACAACTTCGGCACTCGTAAACGTTTGCTAGAATATGATGATGTTATGAATGCGCAGCGTGAAGTAGTTTACAAACGCCGTCGTCATGCTTTGCACGGAGAGCGTTTGAAACTGGATATTGCCAACATGATGTATGACACTTGCGAATTGATTGTAAGTGAAAATAAAAGCAAAAACGATTTTAAAAATTTCGAGTTTGAATTGATTCGGTATTTTTCTATAACTTCTCCTATTTCAGCCAATGAATTTGAGAAATTATCTGAAATGGAAATTACCGGTAAAGTTTATAAAGCTACATTGACTTATTATACTGAAAAAACCGAAAGAAGTGCCCGTGAAGCTTTGCCTATTATTACTGATGTTTATAAAAATGACAGTAATAAATTTGAACGCATCATTGTGCCATTTTCAGACGGATTAAAATCATTGAATGTAGTAACCGATTTGAAAAAAGCGTTCGATTCAAAAGGAGCGCAATTGGTTGCAGACTTTGAAAAAAACATAACGCTTGCCATTGTTGATGAAGCTTGGAAGAAGCATTTGCGCAAAATGGATGAATTGAAACAATCGGTTCAGCTGGCGGTTCATGAGCAAAAAGATCCTTTGCTTATTTATAAATTAGAGGCCTTTAACTTGTTTAGAAGCATGTTAGATGGTGTAAATAAAGAAGTGATTTCGTTTTTGTTTAAAGGTGATTTGCCACAGCAAAACAACAGTATTCAGGAAGCAAAACAAATCAAACAAAAAGTAAATTATACCGAAAGTAAAGACGAAATTGAAAGCAGCGAAAGTGGGATTTCCAATCGAGTTGGAAAAGAGGCAAGCCAAATGCAACAAAGACCTCAAGTTACAGAAACCATCGTAAGAGATGCTCCAAAAATAAATCGAAATGATACTATAACTATCAAACACGTAATGAGTGGTAAGTCTGAAACTATGAAATTCAAGAAAGCAGAAAGCATGTTGGCTTCGGGCGAATGGATTTTAGCAAACGAATAAATTTATAGTAAAATAATTTAATCCTTAAAAGTAAAAAGTTGTAAACATGCCCCAAAAAGTGATCTATTATTTGGGGCATTTTTATGAAAAGAAAAGTAAGCATAATTATGGATATTGAGGAGAAGTGTTCTAAAAATACATTTTTAAATATAAAAGCAATTATTTCATAAAGCCTTGTCTAAAAAAAGCTGGAATTTATTCAAGATAAAAAAAATCGATGAATATCGAAACGACAAAAAATGTAAATGTAGAACTGTTATATAGAATAACCTTGAACAGCTTGCGGAATTGGAACTTTTTGAAGTCATTTTACAATACATGTGAATTATACAACTTATTTGTTTAGTCATACAACTTTTTTATCTTAAAAGAAAATCACATTTGTCAATAATTTTTAAAAATAAAAATGAGACAAAAAAACCTACTCGTTACTATAGCTATTGTTGTAGTCACTTTAATTTCAAGTTGTGCTAAAGATGATTTTCAGGAAACTGTTGGCTTATGCCCAGTTGTAACAGCAACCAATCCTTTAGACAACACTACAAATGTTCCTTTGAACCAAATCATCACCGTTACGTTCAATGAAGAAATTAACCCTGCTACCATTAACCAAACGTCATTTACTATTGTCGGAACGTCTGCAATAACGGGAAACATCAGTTACTCTGGTACATCAGCCACGTTTACACCCAATGTAAATTTGGCTCCTAACATGACTTACGTTGGAACGCTAACAACTGCTGTTAAAGATTTAAATGGAAATGCATTACAACAAAATTATAATTGGTCATTCACAACAGGTGCTACATTACAGCCAAGAGTTATTGCAACAAATCCAACAAATAACGAAATCAATGTTGTATTGAATAAAGTGCTCAGTGCATCGTTTAACATGCCTATGAATCCGTTAACTATAAATGCCTCAACATTTACCTTAAAACAAGGAGTGATTTCTATAGCTGGCGTTGTTACTTTTGCTGGAAACACTGCCTATTTTACACCAAATGTTAATCTCACAGCCAATATGATATATACTGCTACTATTACAACCGGAGCGAGTAATACAGCAGGAACTCCTATCAATAACAATTATGTTTGGAATTTTACAACAGGTACGTCTATAGCACCAAAAGTAATTTCGACAAGTCCAATTTCAAATGAAAATGGCGTACTACTTAATAAAGTAATTACCGCAACGTTTGACATGACTATGAATCCGCTAACTATACCAGCAAGTTTTACACTAAAACAAGGAGCGAATACAGTATCAGGAAATGTGACTTACGCAGGCACTTTAGCTTCATTTACACCCAATAATCCGCTTTTAGAAAATACTGTATACACTGCTACCATCAGCACTACAGCCAAAAATGTTGCCGGTATCGCTTTGTCTAATGATTATGTGTGGAGTTTTACAACTTTGAATAATTCTGTTGCTCCCAATTTAGGATCAGCAGCCATGTTTGGAACCTTTGGCGGAAACGCTGGGGTTACTAACCAAGGATTGAACACGGTTGTTAACAACGGAAGTATTTCAACAACCGCTGCTGCCACTTTGGTTACTGGTTTTCACGATGCTACTGCTATTTATACAGAAACACCTTTGAACAAAGGTTTTGTAACAGGCGCTATTTATACAGCACCACCAGCACCAGGAACCGCAACTTCATTTGCGATTGCCACACAAGGTTTAGCAGATGCCAATGCAGCTTATTTAAGTATTTCTCCAGCATCGCTGCCGGGCGGAACAGATCCAGGAGCAGGCGAATTAGGGGGATTGACTTTAGCACCAGGTATCTATAAATCAGCTAGTGGCACATTTAATATCACTAACGGAAACTTAACGCTGGATGCCCAAGGTAATCCTAATGCCGTTTGGGTTTTCCAATCAGCTGGGGGTTTAACCGTTGGAATAGCCGGACCAACAGGAGCCAAAAGTGTAATTCTTATTAATGGAGCGTTGCCTAAAAATGTCTTTTGGTATGTAGGAAGTGCCGCAACCATTAACGCTGCTGGTGGAGGTGTCATGACAGGAACTATTATTGCTAGTTCGGGAGTTACCTTCTCAACAGCAGGAAACGTAACACAAACTGTATTGAACGGAAGAGCCATTTCGCTTGTAGCATCAGTTACTATGGTCAATACAACTATAAACGTACCTTAATCAAAAACTTTTATTTATTCTACATTAATAGAATTCCTTCTTCGGAAGGGATTAATAAACATACACTTATGAAAAACATTAATATAGTGACTTTTTCGCCTCAACGTAAAAGCGCTAATAAGCTTACATTAATTCTTATCGCATTGATTCTGTTTTTAGGTTTAACTTCGGTTAGCGCTCAAGACACGAAATATAGCAAACCCAAATGGTGGTTTGGTGTGGCAGCTGGTGCTAATTTTAATTTTTACCGAGGCTCAACGCAACAATTAAATGCTGATTTCACTCCGCCTACTGCCTTTCATAATGGATTTGGTACTGGACTATATTTGGCTCCTGCAATAGAATATCATATACCCAATTCGCGTTTTGGTTTTATGCTGCAAGCTGGTTACGACAATAGAAACGGTAAATTTAATCAAGTGATTACTCCTTGCAATTGTCCCGCAGATTTGAATACCAAATTGAGTTATATTACCATTGAACCCAGTTTACGTTTTGCTCCTTTTAATGGTAACTTTTATGTATATGGTGGACCAAGAATAGCGTTCAATCAGTCTAAAAAATTTGAATACCAACTAGGAAAAAATCCTAATTTCCCTATGCAAGCTACAAGCCCTCCCGTTAAAGGTGATTTGAGCGATGTAAAAAACACAGTGCTTTCGATGCAAATTGGTATGGGTTATGATGTTCCTATAAATTCTGAAACTGCTAAAACCCAATGGGTGGTATCTCCTTTCGTGGCATACCAACCTTATTTTGGTCAAAATCCGCGTGCTACCGAAACCTGGAATGTATCCACTTTGAGAGCGGGTGTAATCTTGAAATTTGGTCAAGGTCATCCATTGGAATCTGCCGGTCAAGGTGAAGCCCAACTTACCGTTACTGCTCCGGCGCAGCAAACTACTGGTCGAAAAGTAAGAGAAGTATTCCCTATTCGTAATTATGTATTTTTTGATGCTGGTTCTTCTGAAATATCTAATCGCTATATTTTGCTTAACAAAAATCAGGTAGCTGATTTTAAAGAAGACCAAATTGCATTTGACACTCCCAAAAACATGTCGGGTCGTTCAGAACGTCAGATGATTGTGTACTATAACATCCTGAATATTCTGGGTGACCGAATGGGTAAAAATCCATCAAGCACCATTACTTTAGTGGGTTCTTCTGATAGAGGTATTGATGACGGTCGTGTTATGGCTCAATCTATTAAAAATTATTTGATCAACGTTTTCAGCATTAATGGAAACAGAATCGCCATAGAAGGACGAATAAAACCAGTAATTGCTTCAGAACAACCGGGCGGAACATTGGAACTAGCTTTATTGAGAGAAGGAGACAGAAGAGTTTCGATTGAAAGTTCGTCACCAGCTTTGCTTATGGAATTTCAAAGTGGTCCTGATGCACCATTGAAACCTATTGAAATTATTTCGATGGAACAAGCAGCCAACAGTGATGCTGTGGTTTTTGATACTTCATCCTCAAAAGAGAAACTTAACAGCTGGTCTGTTGCTTTAAAAGATTCCAGAGGTAAAAGCAAAAACTATGGTCCTTATACGCAACAAAAAGTTAGTATTCCGGTCAAAACCATCTTGGGAAATCAGCCCGAAGGAGATTATCAGGTAGCGCTAGCAGGAACAACCGCCGATGGTAAAACCGTAACCACGCAAACTACCGTTCATGTAGTTCCTTATGTAGCTCCTGTAGTACAGGAAAGTATTCGGTTTAGTGTACTGTATGAATTCAACGAATCAAAATCGATTGCTATTTATCAAAAATATTTAACAGATATCGTAACACCAAAGATTAAAAATGGCAACATCGTTATCATAACTGGTCATACTGACATCATTGGTGAAACCGAATATAATAAAAATTTATCTTTAGCGAGAGCCAATGATGTAAAAGGTATTTTAGTAAAAAGCCTGGCTGCTGCGGGGACTACCAATGTAACCTTTGATATTCATGGCGATGGGGAAGACGAGAATCTGGCGCCCTTTGAAAACAAATATCCCGAAGAACGTTTCTATAACCGAACCGTGGTTATTGATATTTTGGATAAAAAATAACATTTAGCTTACTTACTTTTAATTATCCTCAATGGCGAAAGCTGTTGGGGATTTTTTATATATTTGAAAATCCAAGTTAAATGAAAATGAAAAAGCAATATTTGATTCTCTTACTTTTCTTCAGCAGTGCTACATATCCACAATCTATAGAAAGTTTAAAAACAAGCACAAAAAAAATGTATGATGCGAATTACCTCATAGATTTTAATTCAATTGTATCCTATTGTTACCCACAAATGGTTAGTAACGCTGGCGCTGTAAAGATGTTAGAAAGCGTCGAGAAACAGTATGAAAACGACGAATACCGTTTGCGGGAACAGCTGGAAACTTTAGCTTTTCAATATGGAGAAATTAAAAACATTGAAGGCAAATTGTATTGTGTAATTACATTTCGTAATCCGCTGCGCTATTTTTTTGAGAAAAAATTAACTCCTGAAGAAGCCGTCGCCAAAACCACTTGGCTAAAAGAAGTCAACAAAACAAAAGACGTTACTTTTGAACCTAACCGCAACAGCTTTAACGTCAGAAAAACAACAATCTACCTTGCCATAATGGATGAAACCACAGGTAGAAACTGGAAATTCTTTAATTTTGATGATGAAACTCAAAACCAAATTTTTGAAACACTTTTTGGTAAAAGCATAAAAAAAGTATTGAATTTATAAAAAATAGTATTTATATTTACTATAATAATTGTAACCAAATTTAAATTCCAAAGTCATGGCAAAAGGAAAAGACACACAAAAAGCGGTAAAAAAAGAACCCCTTAAAACCGCAAAAGAAAAGAAAGCTGAAAAGCGAGACAAAAAAAATACGCCAAAAAGAGATTAAAAAAGCCCCTTCGTTGTAAAAATGAAGGGACTTTTACTTTATAAATCATCGGGGAAAATCTTCCCGGGGTTCAAGATATTGTTGGGATCAAAAACACGTTTTATACTTTCCATCAATTCTAAATGTGTTCTAGAGAACGCAATATCCATATAATTTTTTTGTACAAACCCAATGCCGTGTTCGCCAGATAAGGTTCCTTTTAATGAAACTGTCAATTCAAAAATTTCACGAATTCCTAAAGGCACTTGAGTTTTCCAATTGTCATCTGTCATAGTGCCTTTGATGATGTTTACATGTAGATTGCCATCGCCTGCATGACCATAACACACCGATTTAAAACCATATTTTGTTCCTATTTTTTTTATCCCATTCAACAATTCGGGCAGCATATATCTTGGCACAACGGTGTCTTCCTCTTTATAAATAGAATTAGATTTGACCGCTTCGGCTACTGAACGTCGCATTTTCCAGAGTGCGTTTTTAGCATCATCTGTATCGGCAAACAAGACTTCATCAATATCAAACTGCTCTAAAACCTTCATAATTTTTTCGGCTTCCTGCACCAAAATATCGGGGTAATTCCCATCTACTTCAATCAATAAATGCGCCTGAACTTGTTCGGTTACGGTAACATTAATGGTGTTATTATGTTTTAGAGTCCAGTCAATAGCATCCCGCTCCATAAACTCCATGGCACTTGGAATTATTCCAGATCTAAAAATTGCAGAGACTGCTTCGCAAGCTTGCGCAGCATTAAAAAAAGGAACCAACATTAACACGTTATGCGAATTCTTTGGTAAAAGTTTTAATACAGCTTTGGTAATTATCCCCAAGGTTCCTTCGCTGCCCACCATCAATTGGGTCAAGTTATAGCCTGTAGCATTTTTTAAAGTATTGGCTCCTGTCCAGATAATTTCACCATTAGGTAAAACAACTTCTAAATTGAGTACATAATCTTTTGTCACGCCATATTTTACAGCTCTTGCTCCACCTGCATTTTCTGCAATGTTTCCACCAATCCAACAACTTCCCATGCTACTTGGATCAACAGGATAAAACAATCCTTTTTCGTCAACGGCTTCGCGCAAAACTTGTGTAATAACTGCAGGTTCGACGGTTATTTGTAAATTTTGTTCATCGATATCTAGAATTTTATTTAAGCGTTCCATAGACAAACCAATTCCCTGATAAATAGATAAAGCGCCACCGCTTAAACCGGTTCTTGCTCCTATTGGTGTGGTTGGAATTTTATAGTCGTTGGCTACTTTTAAAATTTCTGAAATCTGTTTGGCATTGGCTGGCTTTAAAACAACATTTGGCGGAAAAACATAATCTTCGGTTTCATCATGACCATAATGGTTTCGGGTTTCTTGGTCAGAAAAAATATAGTTTTCTCCAACTATATTGGTCAGTTTTTGGAGTATTTCGGAAGTGAATGGCATTGTTTAAAATTGAGAAGTAAATGTAATGATTACAAGTATAAAAGACAAATCCTGTTTAGCCCCGATTGTAACTAGCTGCCGTGCAGCGTGGAAAGCGGGAAAAGGGACTACTGAAACAGCCCGAACCTTTCGCTCTTATTTCTTCTTCAAATCGGGAAGAAAATAACAAATAATTCCCATCAAGGGAAGAAAAGAACAAATTTTATAAACAAAACCTATAGAGCTGTGATCGGCCAAAATTCCTAGCAATGCAGAGCCCAAAGCTCCCATTCCAAAAGCAAAGCCATAGAAAAGTCCAGACACCATTCCGAGTTTTTTGGGCAGTAATTCTTGCGCGTAAACGATGATTGCTGGAAAGGCCGATGAAATAATTATTCCGATGACAATCATCAAAACATCAGTATAAAAAAGCGTGGCGTAGGGCAATAAAAGTGCAAATGGGGCAGCTCCAAACACGGAGAACCAAATGATATATTTGCGCCCAAATTTGTCTCCCAACGGACCTCCGAGAATAGTTCCCAATGCGTAAGCAATAAGATAAATAAACATGTGAAATTGCGCTTGTCGTATAGAAAGATGGAATTTATCGATAACATAAAACGTGTAATACGTTGATAAACTTGCCGAGTAAAAAAACTTTGAAAAAATTAGTATCAACAATACTGCAACGGCAAATTTAACTTTGCTTTTTGAAAGATTGTGAAAGTTTAGAAACTCACCTTTTTTATTATTTAGCAAAATCAAATGATCTCTATACCAAAAGGCAATTTTAGTAATAATTCCCAAAGCAATAAAAGCAGCTATGACAAAAAATAAGATGTATTTTTGAGAATTGGGAACTACAATAAAAGCAACTAAAAGTGGTGCCAATGCTGTTCCTAAATTTCCTCCTACCTGAAAAATAGACTGCGCCAAGCCTCGCTTTCCGCCGGATGCTAAATTAGAAATTCGTGCAGATTCTGGATGAAAAATAGAAGACCCAATTCCTATCAACACAACCGAAAATAATATCCAATAAAAACTGCTGGCAAAAGATAAGCATACAATTCCTGAAAGTGAAAACAACATTCCATAGACTTGCGAAAATGGTTTGGGATATTTATCGGTATAATAGCCTACAAAAGGTTGTAAAATTGATGCCGAAAATTGAAAAGCAAAAGTAATTAAACCGATTTGTGAAAAAGAGAGGTGGTAATTTTCTTTTAAAATGGGATAAACTGACGGAATTATAGCTTGAATCAAATCATTAAGCAAATGAGCAAAACTGATGGCAAACAATATTGAAAAAATCGTTTTGTTGAGTATTTCTCTGTTTTGAGACCTAGTATCAGAATTTGTTTCCATTTAAAATGTGTGTAAAATAAAATACCAAAAAGCGAGCGTTAAAAATGATAAAGGAATTCCTATTCCTACCATCATACTACTCAACTTGGGTTTTAATCCGTAATTTGAAGCTAAAATAGCTCCGGTAATCATGGGTGCCATTGCCGATTCTAGGATAGAAACATCTACTGCTAAAGATTTGCCATGCAAAATAATCTTATATATTAAATAGAAAATTGCTGGTGTAATAATTAGCTTGAAAAGCAACCCTAATCGTAAGAATTTCCAATGCTGGCTTCTTAAATCAATTTTTAACTGTAAACCAACCGATACCAATGCCACTGGAGTAACGATAGCTCCTAGCTTTTGAAAAACCGTTTGAAAATGTTCACTAAAATCAAGTTTTAAAACATTCATCGCGCATGCAATTACAAAAGCTATAAAAGGTGGAAAGAATAAAATTTTGCTAACAATCTGTCTGGAATTGGCATCGCCTTTTGCAAAAATTGCTGCCGTAATCAATCCCAGCGTTGCCATAACCACAAAAGTTCCAGGCTGGTCTACTATGATAGCAGTTTTTAAACCTTCGTCACCATAAAGCGCTTGAATTATTGGAAAACCAACAAAAGAAGTATTACCCAAACCTGCCGTGATTATCAGACAGCCAATTAATTTATTGGGCCAACCCAACTTTTTTCCTATCAAATAAAAAAAAAGGAACGACAAACCAAAACCAATCCAAGCTACCGCCAACGGATACAATAAAGTAGTTGAAATGGATATTTTAGGAATATAAAATAATGCCAAGGCGGGCAACGCAACAAAAATAACAATTTGGTTCAGTGCTAAATGTCCATTTTTTGGAAAAGCGGCAACACGTTGCATACCTAAACCCATCAGCAAACATAGAAAAATCAACAGAATGTTATCCATTCGAAGTCTTAATTTATTTTGCAAAGGAACGGCAAAAAAATGAAGTATTACAATTCTAGAACCAGCATTATTTTACTAAATTTACCCAAATGATTTTCCTTTGAAACCAAAGCAACCCAATAAAAGTGCCATAAACAAGAAAGACGGAATTCCGCAACCGGAAAGTTTGAGCGCAAGTGTTATGGCAAAAATCGTGACACAACGTAAAATAAAACCTTCGGAACAAGAATTGATTGACGGCATTTTAGCAAAAGACACAGTAGCCCTTAGCCGTTCGATTACTCTAGTAGAAAGCACTAATACCATGCATCTTGAAAAAGCAAATGCAATAATACAAGCTTGTTTACCTCATGCTAATAAATCTGTTCGTATTGGCATTACGGGTGTGCCAGGCGTTGGAAAAAGTACATTTATTGAAGCTTTCGGAACCTATCTAACTTCTATGGGTAAGAAAGTTGCTGTTCTTGCCGTTGACCCAAGTAGCACGATTTCGCATGGAAGTATTTTGGGGGACAAAACCCGAATGGAAGAATTAGTAAAAGATAAAAATGCTTACATCCGACCATCAGCTTCAGGTGAAACATTGGGCGGAGTGGCTCGCAAAACTCGGGAAACCATTATCTTATGTGAGGCTGCAGGATTTGATACTATCATTATTGAAACGGTTGGTGTTGGACAAAGTGAAACAGCGGTTCATTCGATGGTTGATTTCTTTTTATTGCTAAAAATTTCTGGTGCCGGCGATGAACTGCAGGGTATCAAGCGAGGTATTATGGAAATGGCCGATGCAGTTGTCATCAACAAAGCCGACGGTGATAATGTCAATAAGGCTAAATTAACCAAAACCGAATTCAATCGTGCGCTACATTTATTTCCCGCGAAAAGCTCTGGCTGGGTTCCTACTGTTGCAACTTGTAGTTCAATTACTAAAGATGGAATTGCTGATGTTTGGCAAACAATTTCTAATTACTTTATATTGGTAAAAGGCAACCTTTATTTTGCAGAAAAACGAAAAGACCAGAATCAATTTTGGATGATGGAAACTATTGACGAGCAGTTAAAATCTAATTTTTATAATCAACCTGAAATTATAAAACTATTGGAAGAAAACAAAAAAGCCGTAGCAAATAATGAAATATCTCCTTTTGCCGCGGCTTTTAATTTGTTAAAGAAGTATTTAAGTTTTAAAATAGTCTAAATGCCTTATAAGGGAAAGCGCCAACTCCACTCCCAAATCCGCCTCCTGTATAATAAGTTAAAATATTTTGATTCGAAGCACCATTGGTGTTTGAGGTTAAATAGTACCCACCAATATCTAGTGGTAGCAAAGAATAATTTGTGCCGACAGCTGTCCACTCTCCTGTGCAAGGTAAAAACCAATCAGAATAAGTGTTTAAAACTAAATTCAAACAAACCTCTGCTGCAATACCCAGTGTAGAACAACCAGCCACAATATTTGTAGTATTGTTTATTCCATCACCAATTGCGTTACCAAATGGATTTGGGTAAGTTACATTGTAACACCCGAAGTCAGCTGTTCCTATATTATTCTGTGAAATTATAATCCCATGTTGCACTATAGAACTATAGCCAGGGTCGCCAGGTTGCAAGAAATAACCAATCACACCTCCTTGGTAAAAGCTACCAATGGAAAGGGTTGAAGTGGTCGTGAAACTAACTTGATTTCCGTAGGCTGTCCCGGCAATACTGGTTGCATAAGATCTAATATAGTAAACTGTGCTTGTTAAAAGTCCTGAAGCAATACTTGTGTATGCGGTACTGCCTGCACCGTTTGTAGTTATATTATCAGCAATTGTAGGTGATGGTGAAGTACTCCAACAGATACCTTTTTGTGAAATGGCACTACCTCCATCATTGCTGATGGTTCCACCTGAACTAGCTGTTCCGCCTGTAATTGCCGTTACGGGAGTGGTTGTTACAGTCGGTAAAGTTGGATTAAAAGTGGTATAAATAACATCGTTACCATAAGTTACTCCTGTACTATTAATCACAAATGCTCTTACATGATATGTTGTATTTGGTAATAAACTTGTGAGCTGCGCGTAAAAGTTCCCTAAACCAGTGGATCCGGGTATTAATGAATAAGTTCCACCAAGAGTCGGGTTTACCGCTATGCTCCAACAAACACCATAACTACTGATTACAGAACCTCCTGAACCTGTAATTCCCACGTTTGTAACATTCCCCCAAAAACCAGCTGGATTCGGCTCAAAATAAGTTTGCGAAGGATTAGAAATTGTTGTTAACGTTGGGAAAGATCCCCCTATCCAAGTTGGAATGTTGCTATTATTAATTTGTAAAAACTGTCCTGGAGTGCCAATAGGAATCATTGTCCAAGCGGTTCCGTTCCAATATTTCATATCACCAACAGCGGTGCCTGGAGTTTCCCCATTGGCACTTCCTGCCGAAAACAATGCGTAAGGAACGCTGCTTAACTGTGAAGTTCCTGTAATTGTATATGATGTTCCGCCTGTTGGATCAGTTTCTGTTTTAATAAAGTAAGGTCCAGTCGCCCAGTTTATGGTTGCAAAATTTCCAGAAACCACTGTTCCTGTTCCAATTTCTAAACTTACAAGTCCGTTTACATTGGTTGAACTCGTTTGTGTTTCGGTATAAACAGATGAACCAGAAGCTGAACTTTGCAAAATACTAATGCGCATGCCGACTGGACTAGAAACAATAAGTGCACTACTCAAATTTCTGACAACAGCCTGATAACTCATTTTTTGGGGAGCTTGAGCATTTGTAATTTGAAGAAAAAAGAGTATCAGTAAAACTAAAACCATTTTAATATTAGCTAGTGTTTTTGTTCTCATAAGTTTAATTTTTAATTATTTTAAATGTTTTTATTAGCTTTTCAGCATCCAATACCTGCAAAAAATAAATAGATGATGCATATTTATTCATTTCAATTGTGGTCTCATTGTTACGTATTTTTTTATTTTCTATTAATCTTCCATTGGTATCAGTAAGCTGGTAATTGAGTTTGTTATTATCGTGGTCATCAACTTTGAGTACCATAATATTGTTGGTTGGATTCGGAAAAACAGTTATCAATTGTATTGAATTTGCATCTGGCACACTCAAAACTGTTGAAATTTCATAAGGTTGTTGTACACCTTGTGCTACCGAACCATTTGTACCTGTATTTGTTGTATAAATAACCTGCCCAATGGAGTAACTTGCTGTTCCATTACTGCCCGTAGCATTTCCTCCAGAAGCATTTGTAGATTGCTGTGCTGTAATACTTGAACAGGAGAGTACCATCAAAAAGATTATACACGTACACTTTTTTTTGCTTGTCATGACTTTCGATTAGTAATTAAAATTTGATAAAAAAATGTGTACGCAAGTTAATAATAATATAATTCTTATTTTAACATTTGATAAACTTTTGTTTGTAAATCTTTTGAACAAAAAAAACAGCTTTAAAATTGGGTTGAACCAATATAAAAACTGTTTGTAAAATAAAGCAGCAGTTGATGATTATTCCTCGTAACCTTCCATTTCTTTATCGTAGAATTCTCCGGCGAGCGATATTAAATGTTCCATTTCAGACTCTAATTCAGTTTCGTCTTCTCCTTCTAAATCTTCTATAAATTCAACTTCATCATCTTTTAAATTAATGATAAAGCGTGGAAAGTCAAGATGAATGACAAAAATATCATCAGGAAAATCAGAGTTGTCAGCTAGGACAAATTTTGGTAGTTGCATTATATTGTTAATTTGGTTGTGTGATTATTTGATTATTCGGAAACAGATTAGCGAATAACCAAATTACCGAATAAAGTTTTAAAAAAAACTATTTATCACTTAAAATTACTGGCGTACTTCCTTTGCCCATGAAGATAACTTTAGCATTGGCAGATGTGGCAATTTCTTTTTGCGCTTTTATTTGTTCGTATTGTAATTGTTTATCGGTTAAGCCAGTGGAAATAATTCTTTGATAATCTGCAATACCTTGTGCTTCTACTCTTTTGCGTTCAGCTTCTTGTTTTTCTTTTTGCAATACAAATTGCATTTTTTGAGCATCTTGTTCGGCATTTATTTTACTTTCTATAGATGCTTTTACAGACTTTGGAAGATTGATATTTCTGATTAAAAGTTGCTCCAAAACCAAACCTCTTTTTTTAAAATCGTCCTCGATAGATTTGAAAATACGTTGTTGAAATTCATTTCTTTTGGTCGAATATAACGCAACGGCATCATAATAAACGGCGTTGTCACGAATACGAGTTCTTGTAACCGGACGGACAATTTTATCGGTATAATCTACACCAATTCCCTTTAAAATTTTTGGAGCTTCGAAGGGTAAAACTCGGTACAGAACCGTTAAATCTATTACTACTTCTAGTCCATCATTAGACAAAACACGTATGGCATCATCACCTTGTTTTGCTCCTTCATCGTGAATTGCAGACATTGTATAGTTTTGTGTTTGAATATCAAAAATTGTAATATCTAAAAGCGGATTAATAACATGTAAACCACTTTCTAAAACTTCGGGTTGCACGTTTCCGTACAAAGATTTTACTCCAACTTTACCTGCATCTATTTGTTTAAAAACCGATGATAAAAGTCCGATAAGAATTATGACAAATCCAAAAATTCTAATAATGGAAGAAAATTTTGAAGCCGGATTTACATTATTTTTTAGCGTAACGCTGATAATAATTAGGATAATACCAATTATAAGTGAAAGTATCATTTTTTGTAAGTTTTTGAATTATACGATGATTATACGCAACTGTGGTAAAGAAGTTACAATTCTAAATTTAAACTTATGAGTGCTGAAACTTAAAGTTATGTTTTATCAGATTTGGCGTGTAAGGACGGAATGAATTATGAATTATGAATTATGAATTATGAATTATGAATTATGAATTATTATTAATTATCATTTTTTTGGTCAAATAATGAAATCGGATGAATAGAAAAACTGCAGCTGCAGTTAGTCCAGCCAATAATCCAATCCAAACCCCCACTGCTTTTAAAGCTGTACAAATTCCTAAATAATAAGAAATAGGAAATCCAACCACCCAATACGCAAAAAAAGTAATATACATGGGGATTTTTACGTCTTGTAAACCTCGTAATGCTCCTAGAACCACCACCTGTATTCCGTCAGATATTTGAAAAACTGCCGCAACCAAAAGCAATTTGGACGCTATGATTACTACTTCTTTATTGTCTAATAATTGAGCTTGATTTTCCATATTTAGGAACAAATAAGGTAATATTTGGTGCAATGCTACAAAAAGTATTGCAAATAGAATTTCAATAAGTATAGCCAGTACAAAGATGGAGCGCGCTATAAATACTAGTTGCTTGTAATCATTCAAACCTTTTTGATGACTTACTCTAATCATAGATACAACGCTCAAACCCATAGCAACCATAAAAGTCATTGATGCCAAGCTCAAAGCTATCTGGTTAGCAGCTTGGCTGGTTTTGCCTATGGTGCCACATAACCAAATTCCTGCTGTAAATAAAACTACTTCAAACAGCATTTGCATGGCAGAAGGAAACCCGAGATTGATAATTTTTATTATCATTTGTTTTTTGATTTCTTCAAAACTAAAATCATGAAAGTATTGTTTTAAACTTTCTTTTTGAGACAAAATAAGATGCATAAAAACCACCATCGCAATACGAGAAATCACAGTACCTAAACCTGCGCCAAGAATTCCCATTTTTGGAAAAATCCAAACACCATAAATTAAACAATAATTAATAATGACGTGCAGTATATTAGCCATAACAATAGCATACATCGAAACTTTGGTCATAGATAATCCATCGGCAAACTGCTTGTATCCCTGATAAATAATAAGCGGAACTAGAGAAAAAGCAACCCAATTTATATAAGGTTTGGCTAATGTAATTACTTCTTTGGGTTGGTGCAGTAGTTCCATTATTGGTTTTACCAAAATCACAAACCCGAATAGTGTAAATCCTAGAAAAACACATAAAAACAATCCGTGATGAAAAGCAGAACGAATTTTCAATCTATTATTTTCGGCATCCGCCTCGGCAACTATTGGAGTTATGGCGGTTGAAAATCCAATACCAAGAGACATGGCTATAAAAATCAAACTATTACCTAGCGATACTGCTGCAATCTCTGTACTTCCTAATTTTCCCACCATAATATTATCAACAATTCCTATTAAAGTATGACCCAGCATTCCTATAATTACAGGATAAGCCAACTTTAAATTATAGGAGAACTCTTTGGTATACAGAGAAGCATTCATTTACACAAAATTGTATGCAAAAATAAGCTATTAGAGCAACATAATTATGGGTGAACAATTCTTAAAATAGTAAAATATTTTTTTATCTTTACGCAAATATAAATTTGTATGAAAAAAAAATTACTTATAGCTTGTTTACTAACAAGTTGTTTTTTAACAGCACAAAATATCTTTCAAGATAATTTAGCTACCTATACTGTAGGCTCGTCATTACATTCTCAAGGATTGTGGTCTCATAATAATGATGCTGCCAATGGGGGTTTTGGTGCTGGGGCTTGTAATCCTGTTACCAGCGGAGGAAGTTGTTCTAGTAGTAATGTGGTGAGTAATTCTATTTCGTATCTTAACTATGGCACTTCAGCAAAAAGTTTAGAAATTGCTGGTTTTTTAGATAATCCTGGTCATCCTTTACAACCCGTTATAATTGGTGGTGATTTATATGTTGGGATGGTACTAAATATCGCCACTGCCCCTACTGTAGGAAGTGCATCCGATTTTTTTAGAGCTGCAAATAGTGATACTTCTTTAATTACTTTCAGACTTTTAGTACAGGATGCAGGAACAGGATATAAAGTTGGAATAAAAAAAGGAAGCTCTGCCAATTTAACTGTTTACACCAACGGTATTTTTAATTACAATCAAGACAATTTAGTAATCTTAAAATATTCTCATTTATCGGGCACAAACAATGATATACTGAATCTTTATATAAATCCAGATTATGCATCAGGCGAGCCTGTAATTCCATCAGCTACTACCAACACTGGAACAAATCAATCTGGAAATATAGATAGAATCTTCTTTAGATTTGGTTTTAATAATGCTGGAGCTTTGCCTACTGGTTTTGCCGGATTAGTAAGTGCTGCTCGTACTTGGTTTAATTTAGGTTTTATTCCGCTATCGGTTGAACAATTTAATAGCAACAGTTTTACCGTTTTAGGAAACAATGCATCCAAAGGAATTATCACCATTAATTCAAAAATGGCTCTTACCAATTCCACTTTAAACATTTATTCCATTACTGGGCAATTACTCGAAACCAAAAAAATAAGTATAGGCGAAAACAATAACGACATTACTATTAACCCTATTCATCAAGCATCAGTGTATGTTGTAGAACTAATCACTGAAGATGGCAGCAAATTCATTAAAAAAATAATCACCAACTAAATACGAACAACATAAATACAATTACAATGAAAAAAATTTTACTTTCAGTTTTAACTATAACGGCATTTGCCGTTAATGCGCAAAATATCTTTCAAGAAACTTTTGCAAGTTATAATGCAGGAATGCAATTAAGCGGTCAAGGAACATGGACAAATCAAGGTCCAGCTGGACTTGGTTCATGTAGTGGCATATTATGTTCTAGTTTAGTTACAACAACACCTATTAGCTATTTTGGTTATGGAAGTTCAGCTAAATCTGTAGAGTTAAAAAATGACTCTGATAGCAACGGAACATTATTTACATCTGTGACAAGTTCAGATGTTTACGTTGGGATTGTTATCAATGTATCTAGTGCTTCTGGTTCTCCTCAAGATTGTTTTAGAGTTTCAACAGGAGCATTTGCTGCTTCATTTAGATTATATATAAGAGCTGCAGGTGGCGGCACTTTTAATGTTGGAGCCATAAAAGGTTCAAGTGTAACGCCTACATATGCTACAGGCGCCTACAATTATAATCAAAATCATTTAATTATTTTTAAATACTCTATATTTTCAGGTACAAATGATGATGTTTTAAATGTATATGTAGACCCTACTTATGGAGCTGGTGAGCCGATGACACCATCACTAAGCACTACTAGCGGAACGGATCAAGCAGGGTCTATTAAAAGTTTAGCCTTTAGACAAAATGCAGCATCAGGAACAATTCCTAATGGTTTTGCAGGATTAATAAGTGTTGCTTCAACTTGGGCAGGTTTAACTTTAAATCTTTCCAATAATGAATTCAATAAAAATACATTTACCATAGCCTGCAATCAAGTAAATAATGGTGTTATAAATATCAAATCCAATGTGTCTTTAGACAATGCTAGCTTAATTATCTACGATATTCAAGGACGAAAAGTAGAAAGTAAAACCATCTCATTACAAGAAACGGTTAACGATGTGGCTATTAACCCAATCAAAAATATTGGTGTATATATAGTTGAAATTCTTTCGTCAACTAATCAACGTTTTACTCAAAAAATAGTAGTGAATTAATTTAAAAAAATATTCATAAGTCCCAAAACGGGACTTTTTTTCTATACAAATACTCATAAACACAAATTAAATATTATGAAAAAAATTATGCTTACCATTTTGCTATTAGTAATCGGTTCTTATATTTCAGCACAATGTATTACCTCTACTACTCAATATCCATTCAATGTTTCTTATACACCTGCAACTTGTGACGGAACTACAATAAATCAAATTGTAACCGATGGTTATGCGGGAGAATACTCAACAGTCACTGTCACAGCTGGAATAACCTATACTTTTACAAGTTCTACTACTTCAGACCTCATAACTATTAGTACCTTAAACACTACTGAAAGTAATTTTGTTTTAGCATACGGAATTGGTAGTGTAACTTGGTATGCAACCTTTTCAGGAGATGTTAAATTTTATACTAACTTAAATGATGGTCTCTGTGGCGAAGATCAAATTAACAGAATTAGAGGAGTAATTTGTAACAATGCAGTAAGTTGTAATCCTCCTACTGATTTAATGTTTTCAAACCTTACCACAAATTCTGTAAACATATCTTGGACTGCATCCAACAGCAATCCAGCAAATGGTTATGAATATTATATTAGTTCAAGCATTGCTCCAAATAATACTACAACCCCAACAGGTTCTGTTGGAGCTGGAATAACAACAGTTACTATTAATGGTTTGTCTATAAATACAAGCTATAAAGTTTGGGTGCGTTCTGCCTGCAGTAGCACAAGTAAATCATGTTGGAGTTCTTTACGAGATTTTTCAACCATGTGCACCCCTGTAACCGATTTTACTGAAAACTTTGATGCCGCATTAACATTTCCAGATTGTTGGAAAAGAGTTGGTAATGGTGGAGCAACTCGAATACAAGCAGATGCATCTGCGACATCAGCTCCAAATTTAATTTATTTATTCGGTACCAATACTACTACCTCTGTTATTAGAGGAAAGGCAATTGTTGCTATTAGACCTGTTTCTAATGCTGGAGATGGTACTCACAGATTACGTTTTAAAGCTAAAGGAAACTTGACAGCTGGTGGTGTTTTTGAAGTAGGTTATCTACCTAATCCTGCCGAAGCGTCTTCGTTTGTAAACATGCAATCGTTTACCACTAGTTCTAATTCTACCTATGATGCTTTCACTTTATTACCAGGAACTGCACCTGGAAGTAGTCAAGTATTGGCGTTTAGACATTCGGGGACACCTGAAACTAGCATTTTGATAGATGATGTCGTTTGGGAAGTTTTACCAAGTTGTGTTGAACCAACCAATTTAAGTGTCTCAAATATTACTTTGACAGGAGCAACTATTTCATGGACTGCATCAATTTCAGCACCTGCAAACGGTTATCAATATTATGTTTCAACTTCTAATGTTGTTCCATCTGCAGCTACAACTCCTACGGGATCTGTGGTTTCTGGCAACACAACTGTAATTCTTACTGGTTTAAACTCATCAACAACCTATTATTTTTGGGTAAGAGCGGTTTGTAGTATAACCAATTCGAGCGAATGGAGTTTATCTAGTAATTTCAACACACTTTGTACTGTTTCTACAGTGCCTTATACACAAGATTTCGAATCCGCTCTTGTTCCTCAAATGCCAATTTGCACCACAGTTCAAAACGTTGGAACTGGCAATAATTGGATAACAGTAAATAATCCTAGTGCTAGTACAGGTTTTAATTCTAAAACGCTACAATATAATTATTCTCAAACCAACGCAGCCAATACATGGTTTTATACAAATGCCGTAACACTTAGTGCGGGAATTAATTATACTATTTCTTATAAATATGGCAATAATAGTTTAACCTTTAGAGAAAATTTAAAAGTAAGCTATGGTACTGCAGCCAATGCGGCAGCAATGACAACCATATTAGCAGATCATCCAAATATTACAGGAAATACGCAAACACAAAATACAGTAAACTTTATTCCAGCAACTTCGGGCGATTATTATTTTGGTTTTAATGCATATTCTATTGCTAACCAGTTTTTTCTTTTTGTAGATGATATTTCTATTACACTTGGTTTAGGAAACACTAGTTTCAATTCTTCAAAATTCAGCGTATCACCTAACCCCGTAAAAGATATAATATCAATTAGTTATGACAAAACAATTTCTAATGTTGCGGTTTACAATTTATTGGGTCAACAAGTAACATTTAAAGCTGTAAATGCTGACCAAAAACAAATAGACCTTTCAAACCTTGTTAAAGGAACTTATATTTTAAAAGTTTCCGCTGATGACATTATACAATGTATAAAAGTGATAAAAGAATAATGTTTAACTTCTTATAAAAAAAATGCGTTCGGTAATATGAACGCTTTTTTTTATTTACTCAATTCCTCTTTATACACATCAATATTATCTTTTACTTTTGGGTCTAGTTCAGGCTGGGCAATATCTGTAAGTTTTTGCATTTCTTCCCAAATAATTTTGGCAACAATACATCGTGCCATTTGTTTATCATCAGCAGGAATCACAAACCAAGGCGCATGTTCTTTTGAAGTGTTATTAATAGCCTCTTCATAATAGTGAATATATTCCTCCCAGTGTTCTCGTTCTTTCAAATCACCTGTAGAAAATTTCCAATTATCATCAGGATTTTCCAATCGTTTTAACAATCGTTTGCGTTGTTCCTCTTTACTAATATGAAGGTAAAATTTCAATACAAGCGTCCCGTTTTGGGATAGATGTTTTTCGAAGTTATTAATTTGTTCCATGCGGTCTGTCCAAAATTTTGGCGTAATATCCTCTACTTTTTCTATACCAGGCAAATTCTCAAACAAAAGATATTCTGGATGTACCCTAGTTACCAATACATTTTCGTAATAAGTTCTGTTGAAAACTCCAAACTTTCCTTTTTCGGGCAAAGCGATGTAATGACGCCACAAATAATCGTGTTCCAGCTCTGATGAATTAGGAGTTTTAAAACTATGAACTACCACACCTCGCGTATTAAATTCTTTAAAAACTTCCCTAATGATGCCATCCTTTCCACTAGTATCCATGCCTTGCAAACAAATCAAAACCGCATGTCGGTTGTGAGCATACATCTTGTCTTGACGTTTGCTTAACTTTTGCTGAATTTTTAGTAATTCTTCTTTTTTTTCATCATCATCGGCTTCAATGGTGCTCGCAGTTGGGATTTTTGATAACGTTATAGCATTAACAATTCTAAAATCTTCTGGATGTATTTTTTTCATAATGTACCTTTTTATAATTGTAAATTTATGGAAATATTTTATCTATTACGCTTTCTAAAAATCGAAAGAATTAGCGATACGGTTAAATTGTTATCATGTCTTGCAGAAATTAATATCCAATTTAATTAAAATCTTACTATTTCTATAAAGTTGTAAGTTACTATTATAGAATAATACTTATTTTTGAGTCAAATCTTTAATTTTTTTCAATGTTAGTAAAAGTTTTTGGAAGTGCAGTCTTTGGAGTCGAGGCCACTACTATAACCGTCGAGGTAAATATTGATAAGGGTGTTGGCTACCATCTCGTGGGTTTACCCGATAATGCCATTAAAGAAAGTAGTTACCGAATTGCGGCTGCTTTAAAAAATAATGGATACCAACTTCCTGGGAAAAAAATCACTATAAATATGGCTCCAGCCGATTTACGCAAAGAAGGTTCGGCTTACGATTTGACTTTGGCTATTGGAATTCTTGCGGCATCGGCACAAATAAAAGCTGATGAAGTTGGTGACTATTTAATAATGGGCGAATTGTCATTGGATGGAGGTTTGCAACCCATAAAAGGAGCCTTGTCTATTGCTATCAAAGCAAAAGAAGAAGGTTTCAAAGGTTTTTTTCTTCCGATTCAGAACGTTAAAGAAGCCGCAATAGTTGCAGGATTAGATGTATATGGAATTGAAAACGTCACTCAAGTTATTGATTTTTTTGAAGGAAAAAGCACTATTCAACCCACGCTCATCGATACTAGAGAAGAGTTTTATAAAACGCTGGATTTTCCAGAATTTGATTTTTCGGATGTCAAAGGACAAGAAAGCATTAAAAGATGCATGGAAATTGCCGCTGCTGGCGGACATAACATTATTTTAATTGGCCCACCAGGTTCTGGGAAGACAATGCTTGCGAAGCGTTTGCCCAGTATTTTACCGCCAATGACCTTACATGAAGCATTAGAGACTACAAAGATTCATAGCGTTGCAGGAAAAGTGAAAGACAGCGGATTGATGAACCAGCGGCCTTTTAGAAGTCCGCATCACACCGCAAGTTCGGTTTCATTAGTTGGTGGTGGAAGTTATCCGCAACCTGGCGAAATTTCGTTAGCGCATAACGGCGTTTTATTTTTGGACGAATTGCCCGAATTTAAAAGAGAAGTTCTGGAAGTGATGCGCCAACCTTTGGAAGATAGAGAAGTTACTATTTCGCGAGCAAAATTTACGATTACCTATCCATCCTCTTTCATGTTGGTAGCAAGTATGAACCCAAGTCCAAGTGGCTATTTTAATGATCCAGATGCACCGCAATCGTCTTCACCACACGAAATGCAACGGTATTTGGGTAAAATTTCGGGACCTTTATTAGACCGCATCGACATTCATATAGAAGTAACACCAGTTCCTTTTGATAAATTGACAGAAACTAGAAAAGGCGAAAGCAGCGTTGAGATTAGAAAACGAGTAACCGCTGCCAGAGAAATTCAAACGATTCGATTTGCAGGTTTTGATACCATTCATTACAATGCACAAATGAGTTCCAAGCAAATCAGAGAATATTGTGCGCTGGATGAAACATCGTTGCAACTTCTAAAAACTGCAATGGAACGTTTGAATCTTTCCGCAAGAGCTTTTGACCGAATCTTGAAAGTTGCGAGAACCATTGCCGATTTAGAAGCTGCAGAAATCGTGGTTTCTAATCATATTGCGGAAGCTATTCAATATAGAAGTTTGGATCGAGAAGGCTGGTTAGGTTAATCTATCAACGCTAAAAAAGTGTAACCTTGTTAAATGGCGCCTGCGCTTTATCCTTTTTTAAACCAATACATTTTTTGCTGATATGTTCTGTTCGTAGCCAGATTTGCTCTGTTTAGTTGAAGTTTGGCTCTGGTGGCTATTTTTTTGAATTACATTTAAAAGCAGTAATAAATTTTAATTAACTGCTATCCATTTATTTATAATTTTTAGCATTACACACTTATCTATTGGTTTTGAAATGTAGTCATTCATGCCAAATTTGATGCACTTTTCTTTTTCGCCAACAATAGTTCCTGCCGTAAGCGCAATTATAGGAATTTTTTCGAGGTGCGGTATTTTTCTAATTTCTGTGGTCGAGTCATAGCCATTCATAATTGGCATTTGAATATCCATCAAAATTAAATCGGGCAAAAGTGTATGTGTTTTTTCTAAAACCTCTTTTCCGTTTTCAAATTCATAAACTACGGCATTTGGAATAATTTGTAGTATCAAAGTTTTTGCCAATAACATGTTTATTTTATTATCCTCAACAATGTAAATTATTTTTTCTTTTTGAGTAATAATGTTAGATAATACTGGGGCTATTTTAGTAGCTAATCTGTTATTTTCAAATGTTTGTTGGTCAGAATAGGCTACTTCTAATACAAAACTAAACTCGCTTCCTTTTCCTAAACCACTTGTAAGCTTTAATTGGCTATCCATCAAACTTAATAATTGATTTGAAATACTAAGTCCTAAACCTGTTCCTCCATATTTTTTGGTTGTCGAATTATCTTCTTGTGAAAACGCTTCAAATATTCGTACTTGGTTTTTCTTGTTTATACCGATGCCAGTATCTTTTACAGAAAATTTTAACTGAATTTTATCTGTATCAATAATTTTAAAAACAGAAACGTTTAAATTAATCTCTCCTTTTTCGGTAAATTTCACAGCATTACTTAACAGATTTATCAATACTTGTTTCAACCGAATGTAGTCAACCCAAATATATTTTGGAACTTTAGTATCAATCGCTAATTTAATTTCTAATTTTTTTAAATCCGATTCATATTTTATCAAATCAATCACTTGAACTGTAATTTCGTGGAGGCTAATTTCTTCTATGTTTAGTTCTAATTTTCCTGATTCAATTTTTGAAAAATCAAGAATGTTATTGATAACTTCCATCAACGAATTGGCTGATTGATTGATGGTGTCCATGTATTTTAATTGAATATTTTCCAAATTTGTATTCATTAAAAGTTCTGTAAACCCAATAATACCATTTAGAGGCGTTCTAATTTCGTGACTCATATTGGCTAAAAACTCTGATTTTGCTTTGTTAGCAGCTTCAGCATAATTTTTTGCTTTTATGGCTTCCTCAGCTTCCATTCTTTGGGTGATATCTATCAAAATGCCTACAATATATTCTATTTTATTGTCTTTAAAAATTGGTTCTCCAAATTCTTCAACCCATATATAATGACCTGCTTTGTTGATAATTCTATATATTAAATGAATTTTTTGCTTTCCTTTAAAAAAATCATCCGCTTTATTTTTTACAATTTTGATATCATCTGGATGCACCAAATCAATAAAATATATTTTATTTTGAAGAAAATCTTCTTTCGGATAGCCCGTGAGTGTTTCTATTTCATCGTTCAAATATATTTTTGACCATTTGTCATCATAAGTAGAAAGATGCACAGTTCCTGGAATATTGCTGGCTAAAAGTCTGAATTTTTCTTCGCTTTCTTTGATAATGGACTCGTTCAGATTTCGTTCTATAGAATAAGATATGTTATTAGCCAACGTTTGAAGTGTACTAATTTCATCTGTAGTCCATTCACGTTCATATTGAGTTATCACAAATGCTATGATGCCGTATAGGTTTTTTTTAACGAAAACAGGTAAAAGTAAAATTGATTTTGTATTTACCTTTTCAAAAAACGCTTTGGTAGACTCATTTTTTAACTTTCTAATAATTGCATAGTACGGTTTATTTTGAAGTAAACTTTCTACCACATCTGGAATTTGATTGTATGAAACTTCCATAATTAATGGATTTAAATCTGTCAAGGATTTAGTTTCAGCTGACCATCGGTATCTTTGATTTAAGGATTTTGTTTCGGGACTATTCTCAAAAAACGACAATCGGTCAACTCTTATAACATTACCGATAGTGCCGAGAATGCCGTGAAATATTTCATCTGTATTTTTAGACATCAAGAATTTTTGAGTGTTTTTATTTATTACAGTCAAAATTTCACTTTTATAAGTGAGTTTTTTGTCAGATTCCAATAGTAATTGTGATTCAATGGCTATGGCTATAAGATCTGCAATAGATCGTGAAAAATTGATATCTTCATTGTCCCATTCTGTTGAAGTTTCTGTTTTTTCAAAGCATAAAATTCCGATAATTTCTCCGTTGATAAGTATTGGAGTATGTAGTATAGATTTTATATTATTTTTAGGAAAATATTCAAAACAAAGTTCTACCGTTATAGGATTATCATATACATTGGAAACTACAATTTGGGTTCCCATTTGAATATTTTTAAAATAAATGGGGTGACTATCTTTATCTAAAAAAAAGTTTTTTTCATAGCGATCACTATGTAAATAGTAAAGACTTTCACAACGAATACCTTCTTTCAGAGATTCCCAATAACTTACTCTATCAATCGCACAATTTACACTAGCTATTTTTAAAATATTTTTCAATATGGTATTGAAAGATTCTTTGTTTGAATAGCTTTGAGAAGTTAATATCTTTAAGGTTTGGTTGTGTATTCTAACTTTTTTGCTACGGTTATAATGTTCTAATTCTAGACTTTTAATAAGTGTTATATCCCGAGCAATAGCGGAAAAACCTATTATATCGCCATTATCATTTTTCTTTAAAGTTACTTTTTGAGAAACCCAAATGACTTCTTTATTTTTTTTCAGAATTGGAAAAACCAAGTCGTTGTACTCCTTTGATTTTGGAATTTTTTTATAAAAATCAACAACATAATTTACATAATCTTCTCGTATGAAATTGAAAAAAATTTCACCTATAAACTCTTCTCTAGCGTAACCAAGCGTATTTTCTGTAAACTGGTTTGCGTAAGTTATCAACGATGCTAAATCTATTTCATAAATCAAATCGGTTGCCGATTCGACTAAACTTCTATATTGATTTTCAATAGTAACTTTGCCCGTAATATCTTGACCAATGCCAATAATGATGTCTTCGGAATATTTTTTGTCTTTCCACTGAATATATTTATATTCACCATTTTTACATTTTAGTTTTCTGATATACAATCGTTCATCAATATAATTATTATGATAAGCTTCGCCGATAAATTCTTCATCTTCGGTTAGTTTCCAAAATCCATTTCCTAAAACTTCGTTAACAGTATATCCTAAAATTTCTTTAATAGACTCGCTGCAGAATGATATTTCACCTTTTCGGTTTGCAGTCATAATCAATGAATTCCCATTGTTTATAATAATGTTTGTGAAATCAAATTTATTTTTGGTTTCTATTATTGCTATGTGCCGCGCCATATGAATAGTTACCGTTAAGATAAATGCGCAAATAAGAATAATGGTCTCTTGTTGTGGTATCAATTTAAAACCAATAGAGCCAATCAATAGAAGTAAAACCGTAATTACAAATAACCAATAATGTATTATATTTTTTAAAATAAAATAAGATAAGAAAAACAGAATTATCAAATCAACATAAGAGATTAATTCGAATTGCTTAAAAAAAACATGGTAAATTATAAATGCGAAATAACCAAAGTAGCAAAACATAAAAATAGAGCTAATATGCTTGGCAAAAAAAATGGTTTTGGTACAAAGAATGAAAAGAATTATAAGCGTAATTCCAACCAAAAAATTAATTACCAATAGACTGTTTGCGCGTACATAAAAAATCTGCAATATTATTTCTATCATAGGAATTGAAATCCCAAAAAAAAGCAGATATAATGTATATTGTTGCTCTTTGGGCTCAAATTCAGATTGGTTGGTAAGATTTAATTTTTTTTGAAAAGAATTTTTAGTTGCAAAATAAGCTGCGTAGAGCAACAACAACAAAATAGCTACAATAATTACATTGTTCGTATTAGAAAAAGTAAAAAAATCGCTCAAACTAATTGGGTTTATTAGGTTATTTTATTTGAGATACTAATCTGTAAATTTAGTTTAGATATTTTAGAATACGCTTCAAATTTTTCATTTTTCCCTGATAAGGTGCATATCGTAATGAAATGTCGAGCCAATTTGCTTTTTTAACGATGGCTTTGCGATGACTAAAAGTATCAAAACTTAATTTACCATGATAAGCGCCAATACCACTGTGACCAACTCCTCCAAAAGGTAATCGGTGGTTGGCAAAATGAATTACGGTATCATTGATACAGCCGCCGCCAAAAGAATAGTTCTGAATTATTTTTTTTGCAAAAGACTTGTTTTCGGAAAAAATAAAAAGTGATAATGGCTTTTCATAGTTGCGGATAACATTTTCTAGATTAGCTTCATTTTTAAAGGAAAGTATCGGAAGAATAGGTCCAAAAATTTCAGTTGCCATGACTAAACTATTCAAATGAGGTTCATCAAGTAGTGTCGGCGCAATGTAATAATCAGTGCTATTGACATTTCCACCAACAATTATGGTTTCGTCCTTGAGCATTTCAAGTAATCTATTATAGTTTTTTTCGTTTATGATTCTGGGGAAATCAGGTGAGGTTTCTGGATTTATACCATAAGCATTGGTAATTTCTGTTTGTAATAATTCAATAAAAACATGTTTTACATTTTCTGAAACCAATAAATAATCTGGTGCAATACACGTTTGACCGGCGTTGAGAAATTTTCCCCAAACAATTCTTTTTGCAGCAAGTTTTAAATTCGCAGTTTCATCAATGATGCAAGGATTTTTTCCACCTAATTCGAGCGTTACTGGTGTTAAATTTTCTGCGGCTGCTTTCGCAACGAGTTTACCAACGGCTACGCTTCCTGTGAAAAAAATATAATCCCAGCGTTGTGCTAGTAGTTCTTTAGCGACATTTGCATTGCCTTCTACACAATCTACATGGTTTTTTTCAAAAGTTTCATTAATGATTTTGGCAATGATTCTTGACGTATTTGGCGTTAATTCCGAAGGTTTTACAACCACTTGATTTCCGGCAGCAACTGCCGCAATTAATGGGCACAACGCCAGCTGATACGGATAATTCCAAGGTGCAATAATTAATATTTTACCGTAGGGTTCTTTATAAATATAATCGGTAGAAGGAAAATTTATAAAAGAAGGCAAAACCATTGAAGGTTTTGCCCATTTATGAATGTTTTTTATTGTATAGTTAAGTTCCGCAATGATGTAACTAGTTTCTGTAGCTACTGCCTCAAAAGCAGGTTTTTTAAAATCGTCATACAATGCCTTTATTATTTCATGTTCATGTAGTTGAAGACAATTCAATAATTTTTTTAGCGTTATTTTTCGATAATTTATATCGATTTTAAAATTCATAACTTAACAGAATTGGTTCAGCAAGTTACGATTTAAACATTTATAATTCAACTTTATTATTTATAAAAATGCAAGGCGATAACCGGTATAAAAATTGGCTTGTTTACCATCTGCTAAAGAGGTTATGATAGAATTTGATCCAAGATAAAAACCAGCTAGTCTAAAACCTAAACCTACGTTTGTTCCCGATATATCATCTGTTGAAACTGGAATATACGCTTCAAAAAAACCAAGATTAACTCTGGGTGTAACTGAAAAAATATTACGAACTGTGACTTGGTCATCGCTGTCATCTTTTTTTAATTTTTGTTGTAAATATCCTGTAACATACACTTTTGGAACAATTTTGAAGTCAGCATATAACGTCATTAATGTCGGCATATTTACTTTAAATTCCTTTTTCTCGGGGTTTTTGGTTAAATAGCCTTTGCTTAATAAAATTTGCTCTACATCACTTAAATTATTTACATTAGCGAACAAACTTAAATCTAATCCTTTCGGATTTTGCAAGGTTGGTTGTATGTTTAATGTATAATTAGTGTTATAATTATTATTATTTTTAAAAGTCATGCTTCCCATGTTTCTGATGGCAAATCCAGCTTTAATTTTATATTTTGTTTTACCATCTTTCCATTGGTAAGTAGCACCAATATCGGTAGCGACACCATTTAGACCACCAAAAATAGATTTAGTGTAATCATTAAAATTCTTAAAGCTATCGGCCAAATTACCAGAATAAGCAATATTCAAATTAGCAGCTTGATCAGTAGTCAAATAAGCTCCTGTAGGATCTTTAGTAATAGTTCCTTTTAGATTACTTAAACCAACGTTTGAATAAGAGCCTGGAAACAAAAATTTGAAAGTTATTCCTGCGCTAATGGTGTGTTTGTCATTATCAAAAAGTGTTCGTGCCGCAGATAAACCTACTTCTCCATAAGAAGTCCCGTTTAATCTTTGATTTCCAGACTGATTTAAAAAAACAGGAACAAGTGCTTGAATACTTCCCGAATTTGTAATCGCATTTCCAATAGCAGTGTCTACATTTACAACATCAAATTTAACATTGGCTTTAGTGGTAATTCCAAATCCCCATTTCATCCATCTCATTGCGAAACTAGGACCAACAATTGCACCATCAAAACGCATATTTACAGGCTCATTTCCTTTAAAAATTAAAGTTTCAAGATTAGAGTGGGACGTTAAATCTTTGAAACCAATTTTATTATTGGAAACATCAAAACAAACACCATAAAAATTGATTTCAAATTTTTTGGACAGGTTGGAAAACTCGGCTGGATTAAGAGCTCCGTTTAAAATTCCAACCCTATTGGAAGTGCTTATTCCAGAAAAATGGTCTTGTGCAAAAGCACCAAAACCAAACAGTAAAACAACGGTTAAAATTACTTTTTTCATTGCAGATATTTTTAATTGGGTTAAATAATATAAGTAAAAATACGCTTTTAATACTAAATAGATTTCCAAATAGCATCTTTTGGCGTTGGAGCAATAATTTCGAGTGCCTCTTTAGAAACAGGATGTATAAAAACCAGTTTGCGGGCATGCAAATGAATACCACCATCTAGATTACTGCGTTCAAAACCATATTTCAAATCTCCTTTTATAGGACATCCAATGGCTGCCATTTGTGCTCTAATTTGATGATGTCTTCCTGTGAGAAGATTGATTTCGAGCACAAAATAATTGTCTAGTTTTTTAATGATTTTATACTCTAAACTAGCTTTTTTACTTTCTGGAATTTCTTTAAGATGCGCTTTGGAAGTATTGTTTTTTTCGTTTCTTTTTAAATAATGAATTAATGTACTGGTGTCGTTTTCGGGCTTGTTTTTTACAACAGCCCAATAAGTTTTTTGCGTTTCTCTCTTACTAAACATTTCATTCAAACGAGTTAAGGCCTTTGTGGTTTTGGCAAAAACTACAATTCCGGTTGTGGGTCTATCCAATCTGTGAACCACACCAAGAAAAACTTCTCCAGGTTTGTTGTATTTTTCTTTGAGATATACTTTTACCACTTCTGACAAAGGTTTGTCTCCCGTTTTATCGCCTTGAACAAGGTCGCCAACTCGTTTATTTACAACAATAATGTGATTGTCTTCATGAAGGACGTGGAGGTTGTCTTTATTTGAGACTTCTTTCATTTTCAAATTTTCAAATCTGAATTAATATTGCTCATGTATATTAGGAAAATCACTCGATTTCACATCTGCAACATAATTCCCTATTGCAGTAGTCATTTGTTCGTACAAATTTAAATAACGTCTTAAAAATCGTGGACTAAATTCATTATTCATACCAAGCATATCGTGAATGACCAATACTTGTCCGTCAACACCACCACCAGCTCCAATACCAATAACAGGAATAGAAATAGTTTTGGCTACTTTCGATGCCAATGATGCAGGAATTTTTTCCAAAACCAAAGCAAAACAACCCAATTTTTCTAGCAATTTTGCATCTTCGATTAATTGTTCTGCTTCTTCTTCTTCCTTGGCTCTAACAGAATAAGTTCCGAATTTATAGATAGATTGTGGTGTCAAACCCAAATGCCCCATCACTGGAATTCCTGCATTCAAAATACGTTTGATGCTTTCCTTAATTTCGCTTCCACCCTCTAGTTTTACAGCATGCCCGCCGCTTTCTTTCATGATTCTGATAGCAGATCGCAATGCTTCTTTGGGATCTGACTGATAACTTCCAAAAGGCAAATCAACGACAACCAAAGCACGTTCAATGGCTCGAACTACGCCAGATGCATGATAAATCATTTGGTCAAGTGTAATAGGCAACGTAGTTTCATGACCAGCCATAACATTACTAGCAGAATCGCCAACCAAAATCACATCAACTCCAGCAGAATCAACAATTTTTGCCATTGTGAAATCATAAGCAGTGAGCATAGAAATTTTTTCGCCATTGGCTTTCATGTCAAATAATGACTTTGTGGTTATTCTTTTATAATCTTTTTTGGCAGTAGACATAGTCGCTAATTTTAACGTTGTAAAAGTATTAAATCTATTTTTGATGCAACAAAAGTAAAGCTCTTAATGTGAAATTATGCTACTTTTGTCAAATCAATAAAAACAGTTGTTTTATACAACAATGATTCAGAATTCATCATTTACAATTCACCATAAAATAAAATGCCCAAAATTTTAATCATCGAAGACGAAGCTGCAATCCGCAGGGTACTTACAAAAATACTTTCTGAAGAAAACGACACCTATATAGTTGACGAAGCCGAAGACGGAAAGCTTGGTTTTGAAAAAATAAAAAACGAAGAGTACGACCTAGTGCTTTGCGACATCAAAATGCCTAAAATGAACGGCGAAGAACTACTTGAAGCCGTTAAAAAAATTAAACCTGAAATACCGATTGTAATGATTTCTGGTCATGGAGACTTGGAAACTGCAGTAAACACTATGCGTTTAGGCGCATTTGATTATATCTCAAAACCACCCGATTTGAATAGGTTATTAAATACTGTTCGCAATGCTTTAGACAAAAAACAATTAGTGCTTGAAAACAAAATTCTAAAGAAAAAAGTTTCCGAAAACTATGAAATCATAGGCAAAAGTGAAGGGGTCAATCAAATCAAAATGATGATTGAAAAAGTAGCTTTGACTGATGCAAGAGTTTTGATTACCGGCTCAAACGGAACGGGAAAAGAATTGGTAGCGCATCAATTACACGAAAAAAGCGAACGTGCCAATGCACCAATGATAGAAGTTAATTGCGCTGCCATTCCAACAGAATTAATCGAAAGTGAATTGTTTGGGCACGTGAAAGGCGCGTTTACATCAGCCATAAAAGACAGAGCAGGAAAATTTGAAGCAGCCGATGGCGGAACCATATTTTTGGACGAAATTGGCGATATGAGTTTATCTGCGCAAGCTAAAGTTTTGCGTGCGTTGCAAGAAAATATGATTCAAAGAGTAGGTGCAGACAAAGACATCAAAATCAATGTGAGAGTGATTGCAGCAACCAATAAAGATTTGAAAAAAGAAATTGCCGAGGGTCGTTTTCGTGAAGATTTATACCATCGATTGGCAGTAATTTTAATCAAAGTGCCTTCTTTAAATGATAGACGTAAAGATATTCCCTTATTGACAGCACATTTTGCACAGAAGATTGCCGAAGAGCAAGGGAATGTCCAAAAAAAATTTTCAAAACAAGCCATTACATTATTGCAAGAATATGATTGGACTGGAAATATCCGTGAGTTAAGAAATGTGATTGAACGTTTGATAATCCTTGGCGGAAGCGAAATTTCAGAAACGGATGTTAAACTTTTTGCCTCTAAATAAAAGTTAACTAGTATCTATTCTAGGGATTTAACTGACAACTAAAAAAATGAATCTAAAAAAAATAAACCCAAACCTCCAACAAGCATTAATAGAAAACGGTTTGACGGTAGCAAATGAAATCCAGCAGCTTACTTTTTCGACCATCAAAAGCGGTGCTGATGCTGTAATTCAGTCATCTGCCAAAACAGGAAAATCAACTACCATAGTTTTGAACGTTATACAGCGGTTAGAAAAAACAATGGAGGAAAGTACCAGAGCTTTAATTATCGTAGAAACCAAAGAAAAAGTTTTAGAAATGGAAGAACTTTTTTTGAAATATGGAACCTATCACGATTTGAGTATTCTTGGTGTTCATGACAAAGGTGACATCGATTATGATAAAAATATTGTGTCTTTAGGACTGGATATTTTAATTGGAACACCCAACAAAATCAACGCCATGTTTACCTCGGCAGGATTTAACAGCAATACAATCAAAATGCTAATCGTAGACGATGCTGATATACTTTTTAGAAACCGAATGGATGCCGTTGTGATGCGTTTGTCAAACAGTATCGAAAAAACACAACGCTTGTTTTTTTGCACACAAATAACCGAAAGAGTAGAAACACTTGCAGATAAGATAATGATTGAACCACTCTTCTTTGAAATAGAAGAGTAGTCTTCAATAAATAACAATTCGTAAATTTTAATTCTTAATTAAACAATGGGCTTAATAAAAATATTTTCGGGCGATGAAATCCTGGCAGTTGGTTTAAAGGAGAAACTAGAAGAGGCTACTATAAAAGTGGTCATTAGAGATAACAATCAGGCGAATGTTTTGCCTAGTATTCAAAATGCAAAAGCAGTTGAACTGTTCATTCAAGAAATTGATTATGGCAAAGCCAATCCCATAATTGAGGAATTTCGATTAAGTATTTAATTATAAATTAAAGAAATGCGTGCTTTTAGAATTCAAAATGATACCATGGGAAATTCCTACTTTGAAGAAGGATTTTTACCCGAACATGTGACTATAAAAAGTGACTGTTTTATTATTCAAACTAAAATCGAAGAATACCAAAAACACCAGCATACCGCACCGCGAGAGCAATACGTAGTTACTTTAAAAGGAAAACTGAAGTTTACCACCTCTAATGGAAAACAATTTATTTTAGAACCTGGAATACTACTTGTCGCCAAAGACATTCAAGGCGAAGGTCATTCTTGGGAACTTATGGAAGGAGACGATTGGCACAGAATTTATATTGTTCCCGAACAAAATGCCGAAGATCAGTTTACGCCTTATTGAAAATATTTTTTCATAAGACCAGTTAAAAGCTAGGTTGCCTCATTTTTTAAATTAATTTGCATTTTTTAAAACAGGATGATTTTATTGTCCAACAATCCAACAGTTTAAAATGATTACAATTAACGACGTCTCGGTGCAATTTGGCGGAACAACACTTTTTAGTGACGTTTCTTTTGCTATCAATGAAAATGACAAAATTGCCTTAATGGGTAAAAATGGTGCCGGAAAATCAACGCTGCTAAAAATAATTGCCGGAGAAACTAAACCTTCAACTGGCAATGTTTCTGCTCCAAAAGACGCTGTCATTGCTTATTTGCCGCAACATTTATTTACAAAAGACGATGCGACGGTAATGGAAGAAGCATCCAAAGCGTTTGGTGAAATATTTAAAATGAAAGCCGAAATTGATGCTATTAATGAGCAACTTACCGTAAGAACAGATTATGAAAGTGATGCATATATGAAACTTATCGAACGTGTTTCAGACTTAAGCGAGAAGTTTTATGCCATCGAAGAAATAAATTATGAAGCCGAAGTTGAAAAAATATTAACGGGTTTAGGATTTGAAAGAGAAGATTTTACTCGTAAAACTTCGGAGTTTTCTGGAGGTTGGAGAATGCGAATTGAACTCTCAAAAATCTTATTGCAAAAACCAGATTTGATTTTACTGGATGAGCCAACAAACCACATGGATATTGAAAGTATTCAATGGTTGGAAGATTTTTTGATAAATTCGGCGAAAGCCGTAGTGGTAATTTCCCACGATAGAGCATTTGTAGATAACATTACAAACAGAACTATTGAAGTGACAATGGGAAGAATTTATGATTATAAAGCCAAGTATTCGCATTATCTCGAACTTCGAAAAGACAGAAGAATCCACCAGCAAAAAGCCTATGACGAGCAGCAAAAAATGATTGCCGAAAATCAAGAATTTATCGATCGTTTTAAAGGAACTTTTTCTAAAACCTTATCCGTACAATCACGTGTAAAGATGCTCGAAAAAATTATTCCTGTTGAAATTGATGAAATTGACAATTCAGCACTAAAGTTGAAATTTCCACCAGCCATTCGTTCCGGACAATATCCAGTCATCGTAAAGGATTTAACAAAATCGTATGGCGAAAATTTGATTTTTAAAGATGCCAATATGGTCATTGAACGCGGACAAAAAGTAGCTTTCGTGGGTAAAAATGGTGAAGGAAAATCAACTATGATCAAAGCCATCATGAAAGAAATAGAAATTAATAGCGGCAGTGTAGAGGTTGGTCATAACTCTCAAATAGGCTATTTTGCTCAAAATCAAGCATCATTATTAGACGAAAATGCTACTATTTTTGAAACCATTGATAACATTGCAGTTGGTGAAGTGAGAACGCAAATCAAGAATATTTTAGGAGCATTTATGTTTCATGGTGATGATGTGACCAAAAAAGTAAAAGTGCTTTCGGGTGGCGAAAAAACACGTCTAGCGATGGTAAAATTATTATTGGAACCTGTAAATCTTTTAATTCTTGATGAGCCATCGAATCATTTAGACATGAAAACCAAAGACATCATCAAGGATGCACTGCGCGATTTTGATGGAACGTTGATATTAGTTTCCCACGATAGAGATTTCCTAGACGGATTGGCAACCAAAGTTTTCGAATTTGGACAAAAACGAGTAAAAGAACATTTTGAAGACATCAAAGGATTTTTGTCACACAAGAAAATGGAGCATTTACGGGAAATTGAAAAATAGTGATTAGTTTCATAGCAATATTTTCAAAAGATAAATTGTAGATGCCAATTCCTCTTGATCATTATCTTCACAGAAGAGTAATTCTATTTCGGTTGCTGTTTTTTTATACAACGTTAGTCCTTCAAATTTATTTTTAGCACTAATTTGAATGCAATCAATAAGTTTCAAAGTAGTCAAATTTATAGTTCCAATAAAACTTCCCATAATTTCGCCGTCATCATAAGCTGAATTAGTATTTTCGGCTGCAGCCAAAAAATAAATAGTTTCTTCTATCAAAATTGCATCTGTAAACGTAGCTTCTATTTCGTTAACTTTTGGAAGTGTAATCAAATTAAACGTAACGCTTTGATTTTCTCGTTCGTAACAAAACACACCGTTTGGTGCATTAATGCTATTACCGCGTTGAAAAAAATAAGTAATTTCGGGAGTAATAATGACGCCTTCAATATTCAATTCACAGTCATCAATTGAAATTTTATCGGTAAGTTTTTTATAAATTTTGGTTAAATCTTTTTCTTTTATCGATTTGTTTTCAATAGAATAAATCACGCTCCTATTTCTGTTTTTAGTAGATCCTGAACCAAAAAGATAAAGTTTATTGTCAAAAAACGTGAGTACTTCAAAATCAGCTTTGTCTTTTTTGACAATACTTTCTTGACTGTTTTCAAAAAGTTTTATCTTAAAAAGTCTGTTATCACTGATGGTGTATTGATAAAGAAACGTGCTGTTGTCTGAAACAATGTACAGCAAATTGTTTAAATATACCAATCCTGATGTAGCACCAATTCCCTGGACTTCTACAAAAGCTGAAAGTTCAAATTTTTTCATGATTCAAAAAAAATACATAATTAAGATTAAAATAAATGTATCAAGATGGCTGAAGCTTTATATTTTTAATAATAAGTTGGCATGAAAACAATCTATATTTTAATTTTGAAAACTTACTGATTATTGCAAATTGTCACTCATCAATTCGCTTTTATTTTTAGCATAATCGTATCCTTGCTGCCACCAAAGTTTCATTTTTTCTTTGTTAAAAATCAATGCATTGTTGGTCAGTTGTGTGGGAGTATAATACAGATTGAGTTTCACATCTTTAGTCTTGGCTGCTAGTTTACCAATTGTTATATCATGTTTTTCGACTTGATTTAACAAAGTTTGAAATAAATCAATCATCAAAGAGAATGGATTTTTTCCTATTTTTTTTGGCACACTTTGCATTTCAGTTTCTAAAATAACTACATCTACTTCTGTGGCTCCAAGATTTATTGCTTCTCGAATGGGAACCAAGCTCGAAAATCCTCCATCGCCATATTCGCAATTGTTTTTGGTTGCCAAACTCATAAACGGAATATAATTACACGAAATCCATATCCAATCACAAAATTCATCGTAGTCACAATCGGCAATTGCTTTATATTCTACTTCGTTTTTGGAAAGATTAGTAACCGTAACTATAATATTACAACCTGAAGATTTAAGTTGATTAAACTCTTCAACAATGAAATTGTCTTTGATATAATTCCTTAATTTATTGCTTTCGCCAAAGGTTCGCTTTCGTTTTAAAAACTGCAATAAAACATTGAAATGGTTGATAGAAACCACATCACCTTCTTCTCTTTTTTTGACCACAAACGGGTTGATGTCAAAAATATTATTCATATCAACGCTCGTGTAAATACTATAAATCTTTTTGACATTCCCCAAAGCCAAATGAGGAATTAGCAAACTTCCCGTTGAACTACCTATTAGAATGTCGTATTTATGTAATTTTTCTTGAAGCAAATACTGCGCAACACCTCCCGCAAATGCTCCTTTACTACCTCCGCCAGAAATTACTAATGCTCTCATTTTTTTTCGTCTAATAATCTTTGTAACTGTATTTTTTCATTTTCATTGAGTTGTGGAATCAATGATTGAAATAACTTTCTAAAATTATCTTGACGCAATAATTCCCTGATTTTATCGCGTCCAAACTTGCTGAATTGCCATTTGAAATGCGTCGTAGCATCAACCAAATTTTTTAATACCGTTTCATCGCTAGGATTAATGGTTAAAGCATTTATAATTGCGTTTTGACGCACGGTAGTTTCATATTTTGATGATGTATAATCGACTAATTCTTTATAATATTTTGATTTTTTTGGACTATCATTTTCTACAGAAAAAGTCAAAAATAATATCCGTAAACTTTTATCATTGTTGCCTATCCAGTTTTCGGCTTTCTTCAAATAAAAACTGCGGCTTTCGGGAAAATTTTTCCACAAATTCATAAATGCAATTTCTTTAGTTTCGTATGATTTATCATCCAATAAGGTTTCGTAACTAGCTTTAAATTCTAACGGAATATTCTCAGTAAATTCAGCTACAGACTGACGTACTTTGACGTCATTTGTTTGTAAAGCCAACGTCAATAATTCCTTTTTATCTTGAAACGAAATGTCTTTGAGTTGGTATAAAATATCGGTCTTTACAGGATAAAAAACGTTGGATTGCAGCAACTCTTTGAACTTTTGTTTGTTTTCTGCAAATAGTTTTTTACGCATTTGTTGCACTTCAAAAAGCGTTTGTATAAACTGATTTTTCAGCAACGAACTATTGACTTCGTCTGTTGGAAACTGATAGCCCTCTAACCAAGTTTTCTTAAAATTTTTGGTATCAAATGTTGATGCTGCTTTTTTAATTTCATCCAAAAAATCATCAGTTTCAATATTTTGATATTGGTGTTTTTTTAAATAGTTTTTAACCGCTTTTTGAAAAACTTTCGCTCCAATAGTTTCTCGAATTACATGTAATGCCCAAGCTCCTTTTTGATAGAACGATAAGGAACTCGCCTTTTCATTCAATACGGAAATTGTGTCCGTCTTGGAAGCATTTCGAAGTTGTAATGAATTGCGATACATCTGAAGATAAAAATAATCATCACCAAATAACTTTCGTTCTGCAAGTAAAGCATAATAAGTAGCAAAACCTTCCTGAAGCCAATGATGTTTCCCAGATTTTGCGGTTACCAAATCGCCAAACCATTGGTGAGCCAACTCGTGCGCATTGACATTTACATAATTTCTATCATTAAAACCAATGTCATCAACTACATAGTCTTGCGCAAACAGCGTGCAACTCGTATTTTCCATCCCTCCATAAAGAAAGTCCTTAATTGGAATTTGTTTATAAATTTGCCAAGGATACTTGTATCCTATTTCTTTTTCTAAATAATCAAAAATTTCTTTGGAATATCTGTAAGTTGGTTCAAACTTGGCGGTGTCTTGCGGTTGAATAAAAAACTGCAACGGTATTCCCGATTTGGAAGCCACTACTTTGTTTCTGAAATCGCCAATTGCCACAGCGAGTAAGTAGGAACTCATTGGCTGTTTCATTTGGTAGACACAAGTTTTAAAATTTTTGTCTAAAGGTTTCACATTTTTTAAAACTCCGTTTGAAATCACCACAAAGTCATTTGGGCAAATTATCTGAAGATTGAAAATTACTTTTTCATTGACATCATCAAAACTCGGAAACCAATGACTGGTATATTTGCCTTGACCTTGTGTCCAAATTTGTTGATTTTCAGTTTCTCCTCCATTAAAATACATCGTTTGTTTTGGAAAAGCACTATAACTAAAACTCACCCAGTTTATGCCTTTTTTAAAGCCTTCAAAAAGTAATAATTCCTTCTGATTGTTTTTAAATTTGACTGGCTGATTATTGATTTTAACATCCGAAAAAGTCATTTTTTGAGCATCAATTTTTATCGTATCAATGATTTCTTTTACTTCAAATTCATACCGAACCGAACCAAAAACTTTTTTTTCAGTTGGATTAATAGAAATGCTTCCGTAAGCCGTTTTAAAATCAACTTTTGAGGTTTGTTGAGCAAAAGTAATAACGGTAAATAAGAGTAAAAATAGTAGTCGCATTGTGATTGATTATTTAATACGAATATAATCATTTTCAAATTGTGTCATTTTCAAATTTTCAAATTAAAAAACTATCTTCGCTTTAAGAAAGAATAAAGAGAATAGAACAAAGAAAATAGATGAAATATAGGTTTTTATATTCTATTATCTGTATAATTTTTCTTAAAAAATAAAAATGTCAAACTCACTTCTCCAAACTCCTATCGAATACCTTAAAGGCGTTGGTCCCCAGCGCGGAGAATTGTTGCGCAAAGAAATAGGCATTCACAAATATGAGGATTTACTCCATTTTTATCCTAATCGTTACATTGATAGAACTAGATATTACAAGATTAATGAACTACAAAACAATGTTACCGAGGTTCAAATAGTTGGTAAAATTATCAACGTTAAAACGGTAGAATTTGGCAAAGCCAAAAAGCGTTTGGTTGCCACTTTTGTAGATGAAACTGGGCAAATCGAATTAGTGTGGTTTCAAGGTCACAAATGGATTCGCGAGAGTTTAAAACTCAATGTAACTTATGTGATTTTCGGAAAAGTTACTTCTTATGGCAATCAATACAACATGGCGCATCCCGAAATGGAGTTGTTAGCAGAACATGAACAAAGCTTGCGTTCCGCCATGCAACCCGTTTATCCCTCTACAGAAACCTTGACTAATCGAGGTATTTCTAACAGAGCCATCAATAAAATGATGCAGCAACTTTTTCAGGAAACGCAAGCCAATTTTACTGAAACTTTACCACAGTATTTAATAGAGGAATTAAAATTAATTTCAAAAAATGCGGCACTTTTCAACATTCATTTTCCAAAAAGTGCGGAGCTTTTAATAAAAGCCCAGTTTAGATTAAAGTTTGAAGAATTGTTCTTCATCCAATTGCAATTAATAACCAAAAACTTGGTGCGCAAGCACAAAATAAAGGGACATCCGTTTACCATTATTGGTACTAATTTTAATGATTTCTATAATAATCATTTACCTTTTGAGTTGACCAATGCCCAGAAAAAAGTGCTCAAAGAAATCAGAAACGATATGGGAACCAATGCCCAAATGAATCGATTATTACAAGGTGATGTAGGTTCTGGAAAAACCATTGTGGCGCTAATGGCAATGCTTATTGCATTAGATAATGGCTTTCAAAGTTGCTTGATGGCACCAACAGAAATTTTAGCAAATCAGCACTACAACGGATTGACCGAACTGGCAAAAGACCTCAACATTACCATCAAAATACTAACGGGTTCCACTAAAACTGCCGAGCGAAAAATAATCCACGAAACATTAGAAAACGGAAATCTGCATATACTTATTGGCACACACGCTTTGCTTGAAGATAAGGTTCAATTTCTCAATTTAGGTTTGGCAATTATTGACGAACAACATCGTTTTGGAGTAGAACAGCGTTCTAAACTTTGGAAAAAAGGAAGCCCATCAAACGAAGTTGGTGGGGCAATCCCGCCACACATTTTAGTCATGACCGCCACTCCTATTCCTAGAACTTTGGCGATGAGTTTGTATGGTGATTTAGATATTTCAGTGATTGACGAATTACCCCCTGGACGAAAACCTATTCAAACCGTGCATAGGTTCGACAGCAACCGATTGAAAGTTTGGAAATTTATAAAAGATGAAATCGAAAAAGGTCGTCAAATTTATATTGTATATCCGTTGATTCAAGAAAGTGAAACGATGGATTACAAAGATTTAATGGATGGTTATGAAAGTATTTCAAGAGATTTTCCGCTGCCTAAATACAGCATTTCAATGGTTCATGGCAAAATGAAACCTGCCGAAAAAGATGCCGAAATGAAACGCTTTGTCGCAGGAAAAACCAATATTATGGTCGCCACAACAGTTATTGAAGTAGGCGTAAATATTCCAAACGCAAGTGTAATGCTTATAGAAAGTGCCGAACGTTTTGGTTTGTCACAGCTGCATCAGTTGCGCGGTCGTGTGGGTCGCGGTGCCGAACAGAGTTATTGTATTTTGATGACTTCTTTTAAATTATCAAACGATAGCAAAATTAGATTAGAAACGATGTGTAAAACCAACGATGGTTTCGAAATTGCCGAAGTAGATTTGAAACTTCGTGGTCCAGGAGATCTTATGGGAAAACAACAAAGTGGTGTATTGCAACTTCAAATTGCAGATTTAGTTCGGGATAAAGACATCTTATTGTTAGCAAGAAATAAAGCGATTGAATTGTTGAAAAAAGATGCTTCGATGAGTTTGCCCGAACATCAAAACCTTAAAACAGTTTTCCTCGAATTAACAAAAAAGAAAAACATTTGGAATTATATTAGTTAATGAAGAATGGTGAATTATGAATTATCAAATTTAAATCACAAAATTTTATATATAGTATACAATTAAGCTTAAACATGTGCAAAATATTTAAATAATATAAAGCACCGAGTGCAGTTGTGGTTGATTTTATATTTAATCCTGTTCCTTACGAGCGAAAACCCGTCAAATCCTTTTCGATACAGCTAATAAATGATAATTCATAATTCATAATTCACAATTGATAATTATCTTTGCAGCTTGTAAAATCAAATACATTCAAATGAAGATTTCATACAATTGGTTAAAACAATTTATTAAAATTGATAAAAAATCAGAGGATATTGCTGCCATTTTAACCGATTTAGGTTTAGAAGTTGAAACGGTTAGCAACTATCAATCGGTGCGAGGCGGTCTAGTTGGCGTTGTGGTCGGTCATGTTTTAAGTTGTGAAAAACATCCTGATGCTGATAGATTAAAAGTCACTACGGTTGATATTGGAGAAACATCACCCGTTCATATAGTATGTGGTGCTAACAATGTTGCTGCAGGACAAAAAGTACCGGTTGCTACCATTGGAACAAAATTGTTTGATAAAGATGGTGTTGAATATGAAATCAAAAAAGGAAAAATTCGAGGACAAGAAAGCCACGGAATGATTTGTGCTGAAGATGAACTAGGGCTTGGAACTAGTCATGAAGGTATTATGATTTTGGACGATAAATTAAAACCTGGGACAGCGTGTGCCAAAGTTTTCAATATAGAAAATGACGAGGTTTTTGAAATTGGTTTAACTCCAAATCGTGCTGATGCCATGTCACATTATGGTGTGGCGCGTGACTTGCGCGCAAATTTATTGCAAAAAAACAGCAACATTGAGATTATCACCCCGTCAGTAAGTACTTTTAGAATTGATAAAAGAACCTTGAAAATTGATGTTGATATTAAAGACAGCAAATTAGCACCCAGATATTGCGGTGTTACCCTTTCTGGATTAACAGTAAAACCTTCGCCAGCATGGTTACAAAACCGCTTGAAAGCTATTGGGATTTCGCCAAAAAATAATATAGTAGACGTCACCAATTATATTTTACACGATTTAGGCCAGCCACTTCATGCCTTTGATGCTGCTAAAATCAATGGAAAAATCATCGTAAAAACCGTTGCGGCAGGAACCAAATTCACCACGCTTGACGATGTGGAAAGAACTTTGAGCGAAGAAGATTTAATGATTTGCGATGAAAAAGGACCACTTTGTATTGCTGGTGTTTTTGGCGGAAAAAGTTCAGGCGTTACAGAAACTACCAATTGTATTTTTCTTGAAAGCGCCTATTTTAATCCGATAAGTGTTAGGAAATCGGCCAAAAGACATGCTTTGAATACGGATGCTTCGTTTCGTTTTGAAAGAGGAATAGATTCATCTATTACTGAATTTGCATTAAAACGCGCCGCACTTTTGATTAAAGAGGTTGCTGGTGGCGAAATTACTTCAGACATTGTGGATATCTATCCAAAAAAGATTGAAGATTTTCCTGTATTCTTACATTTTGATAAAACCGCAAAATTAATCGGGCAAGAATTACCTAAAGAAACCATCAAGAAAATATTGGCTTCGCTTGATATTAAAGTAAATACGGTTTCTGATGCTGGTTTGGGATTAATTATTCCCTCATATCGTGTAGATGTACAGCGCGAAGTAGATGTTGTGGAAGAAATTCTTCGGGTATATGGGTACAACAATATTAATTTTACCAAAAAACTCAATGCTACAGTTGCCAATTCGGCTCGAACCGAAGATTATAAAGTACAAAATATTATCGCAACACAATTAAATTCTATTGGTTTTCATGAAATAATGGCCAACTCATTGACATCGCCAGATTATGTGAAATTATCCGAAACGTTGAACGAAGATTATAACGTAATAATGTTAAATCCGTTGAGTAATGATCTATCAGCTATGCGTCAATCTTTACTTTTTTCGGGATTGGAGGCAGTTTCATATAACATTAACCGACGAAATAGAGATTTGAAATTATTCGAATTCGGAAAAACCTATCACAAATTACCTTCGGGCTATGACGAATCAAAACATTTAACCTTATTTGTAACCGGTAACCGAATGGATGAAAGCTGGACAACTGCTCAAAAACCTTCTGATTTCTTCCTGTTTAAAGGGTATGTAATTGGTGTATTAGAGCGTTTAGGCATTTGCAAACTGCTGAACAAGCCTCTCGAATCTGATGTATTTGCAGAAGGAATGGCGATAAGCTGTGGTAAAGATATTTTAGTTGAATTAGGTACCGTAAAAAAATCAATCTTAAAACACTTTGATATAAAACAAGAAGTGTTGTTCGCTGATTTTAATTGGAATATTATTTTAAAATTAATTAACAATAAAATCAAGTTTACTGATATTCCTAAATATCCTGAAGTTCGCAGAGATTTAGCTTTATTAGTAGATAAAGTTGTTGCCTTTGATTCAATTTATACCATTGCTCGCCAAACAGAAAAGTCGTTGCTAAAAGACATTAATTTATTTGATGTTTACGAAGGCAAAAACCTTCCAGATGGTAAGAAGTCTTATGCGGTGAGTTTTACATTGCAAGACACAACTAAAACATTGACTGATGAGCAAATTGATAAAGTTATGAGTAAACTTCAAAAGAATTTAGAAACCGAAGTAGGCGCGAGTTTAAGACAATAAACAAAAAAGTCTCCCCAAACCTATAAAGGGAGACTTTAGTATTTTACACTAAATATTTTCGAAGTACAAGTGTAAAATTATGCTTTTGGAGTAACTACTGCATTTATAACGTGAATTACACCATTGGATTGGTTTACATTGGCAATTGTAACTTTGGCACTTTTACCATTTTCATCAGTTAGATATAAACTTTTGCCTTTCATCGATGCAATTAAAATTCCGCCACTTACTGTTTTCAAAGAAGCTTTTCCTTTTCCAGCCTTGATAGCTTTAGCAATATCCGAAGAATTCATTTTACCTGCTACAACATGATAAGTAAGAATGTTTTGTAGCATTTTTTTGTTTTCTGGTTTTAATAATGTTTCTACAGTTCCTTTTGGTAATTTGTTAAATGCCTCGTTCGTTGGAGCAAAAACAGTGAATGGTCCTTTTCCCTCTAAAGTTTCTACCAATCCAGCAGCTTTAACCGCAGCTACCAATGTGGTATGGTCTTTAGAGTTTACAGCGTTTTCAATAATGTTTTTTGAAGGATACATTGGTGCTCCGCCAACCGTTACTGTTTTTTCTTTTTGAGCAAAAATAGCTGTTGTTGCAAAAAGTGTTACTGCAAAAAAAGCTGTTGTTAAAAAATTTCTAGTTTTCATAATTTTGTTATTTTAAAAGTTATACAACCATTTACGCCAGCAAATTGTTTACGGTTTTATTCAATTTCTTTTTTTAGAAAAATTTAACATAGTTATTTGAGTTTTTTTTTTAAAAAATTGAATAAAAAAACTCATCTGTAGTATTATAACTAGCTCATTTGTTAACATATAAATCAACTATGAAAATTGTAACGTAAATGATTATAATTTTGTGAAAATTATAATTTCGTTTAGCAATTAATTTTACATCCAATACGAAATAAAACAAAAAACTCCCAAGTATTAACTCGGGAGTTTTGTATACATCAGTTATACATTTTATTTCTCATTTCCTTTATCTTTTCATCATCAAGATATTCATCGAATGTCATATATCTGTCTATAACTCCTCTTGGAGTGATTTCCAATACTCTGTTGGCAACTGTTTGTGCAAATTCATGATCATGCGTTGTAAACAATACTGAACCCTTAAAATTTTTCAATGAGTTATTAAACGCCGTAATCGATTCCAGATCTAGATGGTTTGTTGGTTCGTCGAGCATTAGTACATTGGCACGAATCATCATCATTCGGGATAACATGCAACGCACCTTTTCGCCTCCAGATAATACCGTACATTTTTTTAGAGCTTCTTCTCCCGAGAAAATCATTTTGCCAAGAAAACCTCTCACGTACACTTCATCTCTTTCTTCTTCGGTTTTTACAAATTGGCGCAACCAATCTACTAAATTTAGACTTCCGTCAATGAAAAACTGACTGTTATCATTTGGCAAATAGGATTGATTCGTTGTAATTCCCCAATTGAATTCGCCCGCGTCTGGAGTTTGATTTCCGTTTAAAATTTCATAAAAAGCAGTTGTAGCACGCGAGTATTTTGAAAAAACTACTATTTTATCTCCTTTTGCCATGTTCAGATCTACATTTTTGAATAAGACATCACCATCTAGAGATGCTGCTAAATTTTGAACATGCAAAATTTGATCTCCAGCTTCTCTTTCTACATCAAAAATAATTGCAGGATATCTTCGGCTGGATGGTTTAATTTCATCAAGATTTAGTTTTTCAATCATTTTTTTTCGAGAAGTCGCTTGCTTTGATTTGGCAACATTGGCACTAAAACGGCGAATGAATTCCTCCAATTCGGCTTTCTTTTCTTCGGCTTTTTTGTTTTGCTGAGCTTTTTGACGAGCTGCCAACTGGCTTGACTCGTACCAAAAAGTGTAGTTTCCCGAGTAATGATTGATTTTACTAAAGTCAATATCAGAAATATGTGTACAAACCGAATCTAAAAAATGCCGGTCGTGAGAAACCACAATTACGGTGTTCTCATAATTTGCAAGGAAATTTTCCAACCACGAAATCGTTTCAAAATCCAAATCATTTGTGGGTTCATCCATTACCAATACATCTGGATTTCCAAAAAGTGCTTGTGCCAATAAGACACGGACTTTGAGTTTTCCTTCAACTTCACTCATTAAAGTGTAATGCATATCGGCAGCAATTCCAAGATTAGAGAGCATAGATCCTGCATCGGATTCAGCATTCCAACCATTCATTTCTTCAAACTGTACTTGCAACTCTCCTATTCTATCGGCATTTTTATCATCATAATCAGCATACAAGGCATCCATTTCTGATTTCAGAGCAAACAAAACTTTGTTTCCCATCATTACTGTTTCTAAAACCGTATGCTCATCAAATTTGTTGTGATTTTGATTTAAAACAGACATCCGCTTTCCTGGTTCTAAAAAAACTCTTCCCGAGGTTGGGTCAATATCTCCAGCAAGAATTTTAAGAAAAGTCGATTTTCCGGCTCCATTGGCACCAATCACACCGTAACAATTGCCTTGCGTAAAAGTCGTATTTACTTCATCAAATAATATTCTTTTACCAAATTGAACCGATAAATTAGAAACTGTAAGCATGAAATGTGTTTTTTATTAAATTTGGTGCAAAAGTAATGAATAGTGTTCAGTAATACGTCTTGGAATACTAGTTTTTATAGCCGAGTTTTACTTTAAAAAAATAGAATCTACAATTCAAAAAGATGGTATAAATAATAAAAAAGAGTATATATCGCATCTTCTAACTTTAACGATAGCTTAACAGTTAAATTCAAAGTATCCCTCTAATTTTGTTTACCAATACTAAATGATGTACAAGTATACTTATGTAAAAATTTTAAGTTTTATATTTCCTATAATCGTCCTCTTTTGTTCGTGCAAAAACGAGTCAAAAGGTAGTGAATATGTGGCTTATTTTGGTGGTGAAGTAATCAATCCCAATAACACTTTAGTGCTTTTTTGCAAAGACAATGAAGTAATTGACACTCTTAAACTCGATAAAAATAATCGTTTTTTTATTCAGTTTGATTCACTTGCGCCCGGACTTTATTCCTTCAAACATGAACCCGAATATCAATACGTCTATTTTGATAAGAATGATAGTATTATGGTTCGCGTGAATTCAAAAGATTTTGATGAATCTGTTGTTTATTGTGGTCGTGGTGGCGAAAAAAATAACTTTTTGATGGAATTGTATTTGAAAAATGAAAAAGATAAAAACAAGATGTTTGATGTTTTTGATGATAATTTTGAAGCTTTTTCAAAAAATATAGATACTACTTATTCTAATACAAAGTCGTTATATAAAACCAATAAAGAAGCCATAAAATGGAGTGAAGGATTTGATGTATATGCCAAAGCTGCGGTTGATTTTAGTTATTATTCAAAAAAAGAACTATATCCTTTAATTCATAAGATTAGAACTGGAGAAGATATTATCGAAAAATTACCCGCCAACTATTACAGTTATCGCTCTACTATTGATTTTAGTAACGCTGAACTCTCCAATTATGCACCTTACGTGATGTATTTATCCAATATGCTCAACAATATGGGAACTATAAATTATCACAATCATTTTACTGAAAACGATTTGGCTTTGAAAACAAATATCAACAAAATGAAAATTGCGGATACCTTGATAAAAAATTCCAAAATAAAAGATAATATTCTGAACAATATAGCTTTTACTTATTTGCTCGAAGATCAGAACATGGCCAATAATCAAAAATTTTTAGACTGTTACAAAAAAATATCTACCGATAAAAGTAAGAAAAACGAAATAAATACTATTTGCAGTGCCATACAAATGCTAAAAGTAGGCAACTCCTTGCCTGAAGTAATGCTTGTGGATGTAAATGGCAAAAAGGTTTCTTCTACTACAGTAGCTAGACCAAATACCGTATTTTTCTTTTGGACAGAGAGCGCAAAATCACATTTAGAAGCTGTTCACAAGAAAGTTACAGTTCTAAAATCGAAATTTCCTCATTATAATTTTGTTGCAGTAAATCTTAATGACAATCAAGAAGAATGGCAAAAAGCATTATTCAATTATCAATTTAAAGCTGCCACTGAATTACATTGCCCCGATTTTGACGATATAAAAAATAAATGGGCGATTAATAAAATACATAGGACGATAATACTTGACAACAAGGGTTTAATCAAAAATGCATTTACTAATATATTTGATTCCCACTTTGAAGATAATTTAAAATAGTATGCTATACCATTTTTTAAGATTTCAATAAAAAAAGCGATTATAATAAAATCGCTTTTTTTATATTAAATATGTCAAATTATTGATTCCCTTTAGCATAATCAGCTAAAAATTGTGCTAATCCAATGTCTGTTAACGGATGTTTTAACAATCCCATGATTGAAGATAAAGGTCCAGTCATAACATCGGCACCAATTTTAGCGCAGTTAACCACATGCATTGTATGACGAATTGAGGCTGCTAATATTTGTGTTTCAAAAGCATAATTGTCGTATATATCTCGAATTTCTTGAATTAAAGCCAAACCATCAGTAGAAATATCATCTAACCTTCCCAAGAATGGAGAAACATAAGTTGCACCAGCTTTAGCAGCCAACAAGGCTTGACCAGCTGAAAACACTAACGTGACATTGGTTTTTACTCCTTTATCTGAAAAATATTTACAAGCTCTAATTCCATCTTTGGTCATAGGTAATTTTACAACAATTTGTTCATGCAAATCGGCTAATTCTTCGCCTTCTTTAATCATGTCATTATAATCGATAGCAATAACTTCGGCACTTACGTCACCATCTACAATAGTGCAAATGTCAACATAATGTTTTAGAATATTATTTTTTCCTGTAATTCCCTCTTTAGCCATCAACGACGGATTTGTTGTAACGCCATCAAGAACTCCAAGACTTTGTGCTTCTTTAATTTCGTTTAAATTGGCTGTGTCAATAAAAAATTTCATATGATAGTAAATTATGTTTTAGAAAATGAAGTGCAAAGTTACAATTTATAATGGTTCATCAACATACTTTCGTAGATTCGGTCTGGCAAAATTCGTTTCAAAACAATGGAGATTTTTTGCATAAAACCGCCTACTTTATAATGCAATTTTGGATTTTTGTCATTAATAATTTGATAAATTACTAATGCCAAATCTTCGGGATTATCGCCACGATGCAAATTAGAATTCATTATACCAAGAGTATTCTCATAAGGCGTTTTATAAACTGAATTTTCTAGTATTGGCGCATGATAACGATGGGAAGCAATATCAGTTGCAAATTCTCCTGGCGCAATATTTACAATATTAATTCCAAAGGATTTTACTTCAATGCTTATCGCTTCGGAAACTATTTCGAGTGCACCTTTTGACGCCGAATAAATACCTCTGTAAGGCAAACCCATATAACCCGCAATAGAAGTAATATTAATAATTAAACCAGATTTCTGCTCGCGCATTTGTGGCAAAACTGCCTTAATCACTTCAATAGGTCCAAAGAAATTAGTTTCAAAATTATTACGCATTTCAGCTGTTGCGGTTTCTTCTATTGGTCCTGTAATCCCGACACCCGCATTATTGATTACGATGTCAATTCTTCCTGAACTCGAAATTACATTGGCAACCGCCTGCTGAATGCTTTCGCTACTGCACACGTCCAAAACTATCAATGGAAATACTGAATTGGTAATCTTCTCCGGATTTCTACTTGTTCCGTAAACGGTATAACCTTTGTGAAATAAAAACTCCCCAATGGCTTTACCAATACCAGATGAACCGCCTGTGATTAAAACTACTTTGCTCATTTTTTAGATAAGAGATGAGAGACGGAGAGATGAGAGACTATATTTTGCAAACTGAAATATCCATTATCTATTCGTCTTTTTTTGTTAAATATAATTAGTTTATTTTGATACCCAGGCCGTAATTTTCACTCAAATAAATTTTACCATTATTGATTTCGCTTCCTTGAGCAATAGCGTTGGCGATCAAATTCGCACCATCCAGATCAGCATAATCACAAAATGGAGCTAAAACCGCTCCGGCGGAAATGCCGATAGTAGATTCTGTCATACAGCCAATCATAATTTTAAATCCAAGTTCTTTTGCAACAGTAATCATTTGCAAAGCTGGAGTCAATCCACCACATTTAACCAATTTGATATTGATACTTTTGTAATGTTGTTGCAAATCATTTAAAACTGAAATGTCCTGACAATCTTCATCAGCCATCCAATTGGCAAATTTACTGGAATTAAGTATAGCATAATTTTCAATTCCTGTTTTCATAGGCTGTTCCAAATAATTAAATTTCGAAATTGCTTCATAATCTTCCAGCCAAAGACAGTTTTCTGGCGTAAAACTTCCGTTTGAATCGAGTGCCAAACTTTTATCTAACTGCAATAGTTTGGCAATATCATTTTCATCAAAATGGTTGCATTTTACTTTAAATTTCGACCAAGAAGATTGCTCTATTTTCTTAATTTGGTTTTCAACAGTGTCAATACTAATAGTTATTGAAGAATCAGGAAGGCTTTTAAAATCAATGTTATTCATTTCCAAAAAACTTTTTTTTTCGAGCTTTCCAAACAAATCCCAATAAGCACAATCTAGAGCAGAGCGAAGAAAGCTAGGCAGCTTTAATTGTTGAAGTAACTTATAAAAATCGGTAGGGTGAACAATATTTGAGGCTTCAATTTGAAATTTTATTTGTTCTAAAATATGATTAAAATCGGCGAGATTGATGTGATAATAATCTATTGATGTACATTCGCCATATCCGCTTGCAGCATTTTTTTCTAAAGTTATGATTAGTGCTTCTCTAAATGTATAATTTCCATAAGCAATCGCAAAAGTTTCCTTGAGTTGAAATCGTACTATTTGCCAATGTAATTTCATGGAGAAGAAATTGGTTTAAAAAAAAGAATCCGAAACAAGTTCGGAGACAATTTAAAATATAAATAAAAATTCTGAAACAAGTTCAGAATAAAAAAAAGGCAAGCGACCTACATCGCACCGCTCAACCACATACCTTTGCTATGTTCCCATCCTGGAGGATTTTGCAGGAGCTGGTCGTGTAGGACTTGCCGCTGCAAATATACAATCTTTTTATTTTTTTGCAAGAATTTAAGAGCAATATAAATATATTTGTCAATGAAAAATTAATTACAAAAAATGAAAGTTTATAATCCATTAATTACCATTTTATTAGCCCTAAATCTTGCTGGTTGTAGCAAAAGTCAAAAAGAAAAAGAATCTTTTTTTAGTTTTGATGAAAACGCTTTAAAACCCATGTACCAAGCTACTGATAAAGTAGTTTTGAATCTTTTGAATACCAAAAATAAAACCATTGATAGTGTTGCTTATTTTGTAAATTATAAAAGAATTTCCTCTGTAAAAGGCAATGGTAAATTTACTTTGGATTTGAGTGGCAAGAAATTAGGTTATCAAAACCTGAAAGCTGTGGTTTATTTTGATGGTGATACTATTTCTACTAAAACTAGAGTTGAGGTGGCTTCGGGTATCGTTCCAAAATTATTAAAATACACTATCCTCAATACCTATCCGCATGACATAAATGCTTTTACAGAAGGTTTTGAATTTTTTAGAGATACTTTGATGGAAAGCACAGGAACTCCAGCGGGTTACAAAGGTTATTTTGCTAAAATTGACTATAAAACGGGGAAAGTATTTAAGAAAGTAGCCTTGGATCCAAAATATTTTGGGGAGGGAATAACAGTCATTAACAACAAAATTTATCAATTGACTTGGACTAGTGCCACGGGTTTTATTTATGATGCCAATACTTTAAAAAAGCTTAAGACTTTTCCTTTCGATAAAAAAATTGAAGGTTGGGGAATGACCAACGACGGTAAAAATATCTACCAATCAGACGGAACAGAAAAAATTTGGACTATGAATCCTGAAACGCAAAAAATGGTTGATTTTATAAATGTGTATACCAATGATAGTAAGATTAAAAGCGTTAACGAATTGGAATGGATTAACGGAAAAATATATGGAAACATTTGGCAAAAAGATGCGATAGCGATTATAAATCCGCAGTCTGGTGCTGTAGAAGCCGTGCTGGACTTGACGGCTTTAAAAGCAAACATAAAAAATCCCAAAGCAGATGTTTTAAACGGAATTGCTTACAACAAAAAGACAAATACCATTTTTGTTACGGGTAAAAATTGGGATAAAATGTTCGAAATAAAAGTTTCGGAATAAATAAAAATAATTTTCATAGTAAAGATTTTTTTTAATTCTTTTTAAACTCCATTTTGTCTTTGTCATAAACAAAAATGGTTTGTTGGTTTTTGCTTTTATGTGTTATGGATCCATCAGCATTTAATACAAATTCGAATCCTTCTCTTCTAATTTTTTCTTGCGTTTCAGAGGCTGCTGTCCCGCCCAGTGAAACTCTTTCGGAAATATGATTGGTTACTTGGCAGTTGGAATATACTTGCTTTTTAGAACTTAATTCATAAATGGTGTTGTAAACTAAAGTTTTATCTTCGGTTTTTTGACCAGATTTCACCATATTGTTTTCTGTCCACGTTAGTAAATATAATTTTATACCATCTGCCATAAATGATCTCAATTTGCAATCTTTGGGTGCGAATGTTGCATCAGCTACTTTCACTATAAAAGCAGTAGTATTTTTTCCTTTTTCACTTATAGATATTTGAAAATTTCCGTTTTTAACTTCAACTTGCAAATTATCAACTTTAGGAAAGGCAGTAATTGATGTAGTTTTTTTTGCTAAAGCTTTGCTTTTTTGACTGAAAGCGTTGCCTGAAATTATGCTTAAACAAACAAATAAAAATATTTTTTTCATAGCAGCTATATTAGTTTTTTAATAAGTGTGTAATATACAAAATTATTGGCTGCCGTTAAGTAAAATAAAAAAACCGTCATATAATTAAACATGACGGTCTCTAATAAAAATAAACTAATTAGTCTTTTTGAGATTTAACAGCTAATGTGTAAATAACCAAACCAAAACCAATTTTGTTGATTGCATCAGCAATGTTATAAGCAACATCAACATTTCCTTTACCTAATATACTTGTGTACCAACCATCGGTGCCTAACATGTATCCTAAAGGATAAATTGCCCAACCTACTAATACAAACCAACACAAAATTTTGTGTGCAGCTAAAACATTTCCTCCAGCATCTTTTGCTAATTTTGATGCACTTCCTAACCAAATTTCATAAGCAATGGCAAAGTAAGCAACACCTGAAATAAAGCCCCAAGTTTGGGCGCTTTGTGGGTAAACAGCTTCACCCAAATAACCAGTTACTAACATAATAACAGAATAGAAAATCATTTTCCAAAGTAAACCTTGTTTAGCACCAGCAACTTTTAGAATTAAATAAAATTCTAAACACATTAACGGCACTGTTAAAATCCAGTCCACATACCTGAAAAATGTTGGAGACTCTTGGAATGAAGTCCAGTAATCTCTCATGTAGAAATAGTGTACCGCTGCAATAAAGGTTATTAAACCTGAAACTAATACAGAAGTACGCCACTTTTTATCAAACTGGTTTAATGATAAAAAGAAAAAGGCTGAAGCAGCCATCATAGCCATACAGCCAACAAAGAAAGTAAAACCTACATAATCTGTAGGGAGCATTTTTGCAATTAAAAATGAAGATAAAATAGTGTTTAACATAATTTAATAATTTAGATTAATTTGTTTAATCAAATTTATAAAAAGTTAAACAATAAAAAAAGATTTTGTTTATTTTTTTTTACTTATTTTTAAACAAAAAAAAATATTTATGACTAAAATTGCTAAATTATCAATACTACTTAGCTTTCTGGGATTATGGTTAATATCATTCATAAAAAATGAAATTCAAATTATTGTAGGGTTTATATTAATATTGTCTTTCGGTATATGTCATGGAGCAAATGATTTACTTTTAATCAAAAAGATTTATAGTGAAGAGTCTAAATCATACTGGAAAATATTATTCAAATATTTAATAATCGTTTTAGTAGCTGCTGTATTATTTATTTTAATTCCTTCGCTGGCGATGGTATTATTTATAGTTGTTAGCAGCTATCACTTTGGAGAACAACATTGGGAGAATAAAATTATTTACTTTAATAAAATAATGATTACTTCATTTTATACAATTTATGGTTTATTTATATTATTATTATTATTTCAATTCCACACAAAAGAAGTAATTGCTATACTTTATGAAATTACTCATATCAATTTAGCTTTTGTTAATTTTACGTTATTACTGATTGTTGATGGCTTACTCCTGATTGCTTTATGTTTATATAGTTGTTATTTCTCAAAAGAATTTCAAAAAAATCTTGTTATTGAATTATTGTATCTATTAGTATTTGCGATTATTTTTAAAGTTGGTAGTTTAATATGGGCATTTACAATTTATTTTATTTTTTGGCACAGTATACCATCTTTAGTTAATCAAATCAAATTCTTATATGGAACAGTTACATTTCCTAATTTTAAATGCTACATTAAATCGGCTTTTGCTTATTGGTTAATTTCCATAATTGGGATTTTTGTATTGTATTTTTTACTAAAAGGATATAAAATATTTGATTCAATATTTTTCTCGTTTTTAGCCGCAATAACATTTCCTCATGTGTTTGTTATTGAAAGAATGTTCAATACGAAACAAAAAAAAACCGAATAATTGCTTATTCGGTTTGATATATCAAAATTTAATCTATTTTATCTTAAAAGTTATTTAACTTCCTCGAATTCAACATCCTGTGTGTTATCGCCTTGCGCATCAGCTTGTGGCTGTGCATCTTGTGCTTGACCAGCAGTTTCGCCTTTAGCATACATTGCTTCTGTAGCTGTTTTCCAAGCTGCATTTACATTGTCAAGACCTTTTTGAATAGCTTCCAAATCTTGATTTTGATGTGCCATTCTCAATTCGGTCAATGCTAGTTCGATAGCTACTTTATGATCATCAGTTAATTTTTCTCCAATTTCTTTCAGTTGACTTTCTGTTTGAAAGATCATGCTGTCAGCTTCATTCAATTTATCAACTTTTTCTTTTGCCAGCTTATCAGATTCTGCATTCATTTCGGCATCTTTTTTCATTCTTTCAATTTCTTCAGGTGTTAAGCCCGAGGAAGCTTCTATCCGAATATCATGTGATTTTCCAGTTCCTTTATCGGTAGCTGAAACTTTAATGATTCCATTGGCATCAATATCAAAAGTTACTTCAATTTGAGGAACACCTCGCGGTGCAGGAGGAATACCGTCTAAATGAAAACGTCCAATCGTCTTATTATCTGCCGCCATCGTTCTTTCGCCTTGAATAACATGTATTTCAACACTCGGCTGGTTATCAGCAGCAGTTGAAAATACTTGAGATTTTTTGGTTGGTATTGTTGTATTTGACTCAATTAATTTGGTCATAACATTACCCATTGTTTCTATTCCTAAAGATAAAGGTGTAACATCAAGTAGCAATACATCTTTTACATCTCCCGATAATACACCACCTTGAATGGCAGCTCCTACAGCTACTACTTCATCAGGATTCACTCCTTTTGATGGTTTTTTTCCAAAGAACTTTTCTACTTGTTCTTGAATTATAGGAATACGAGTGGAACCGCCTACTAAAATAATTTCGTCAATATCCGAAGTAGATAAACCTGCATCCTTTAATGCTTTTACAACGGGATCCATCGAACGTTTTACCAATGTTTCTGCTAATTTTTCAAATTTTGCACGAGTCAATGTTTTAACCAAGTGTTTAGGTCCAGAGGCTGTTGCAGTAACATAAGGTAAGTTAATTTCTGTTTGAGTGGAAGAAGATAATTCTATTTTTGCTTTTTCAGCAGCTTCTTTTAAACGTTGTAAAGCCATTGGGTCTTTTCGCAAATCAATACCTTCTTCTGTATTGAATTCGTTAGCCATCCAATCAATGATAACTTGATCAAAATCATCACCGCCTAAATGTGTGTCTCCGTTTGTGGATAATACTTCAAAAACTCCATCGCCCAATTCAAGTACAGAAATATCAAAAGTTCCACCACCTAAATCATAAACTGCTATTTTTTGATCGATTCCTTTTTTATCTAATCCATATGCTAATGCAGCAGCCGTTGGCTCATTAATGATACGCATCACTTTTAATCCTGCAATTTCTCCAGCTTCTTTCGTTGCTTGGCGTTGTGCATCGTTAAAGTATGCTGGTACGGTAATAACCGCTTCGGTAACGGTTTGACCTAAATAATCTTCCGCAGTTTTTTTCATTTTTTGAAGTGTCATCGCTGACAATTCTTGTGGTGTGTATAATCTTCCGTCAATATCCACACGTGGTGTATCATTATCTCCTTTAACTACTTTGTAAGCAACAGTAGATGCTTCTTTAGCACTTTCAGAATATTTGTTACCCATAAAACGTTTAATAGAAGCAATTGTTTTAGTTGGGTTTGTTACTGCCTGTCTTTTGGCAGGATCCCCTACTTTAATTTCGCCACCCTCTACAAACGCAATTACAGAAGGTGTTGTTCGTTTTCCTTCTGAATTAGCAATAACAACTGGTTCTCCGCCTTCCATTACAGAAACGCACGAGTTTGTTGTACCTAAATCAATTCCAATTATTTTTCCCATTTCTAATTTATTTATATTTTTATTTATGAATTTATTTTTAAAACTTATACCTCCCAAGTCAACTACTATGCCAAGCGGCAAATGAGAATAAAATGTCAGTTTTAAAAAAAATTATGCTGACAACATGACATTTTAAATACGAAATACGATGTGTGAAGTACGAAGTTATGTCTTGATTTTGTTAGGTTTGGAATAATAAAAAATGATTAGATTGGTGGTTATAAAAGCATAGTATCCCCATTTGATTTGTGACCAATAATCAAAATAACTTTCCAAAAAAAATGATATACAGTAAGGTGATTACTATTATAATACTGTTCACCAAAGCTAACTTATTAAGAGGTTTCAATCTTTTGGTAAAAGACAAAATGAAAATCGTAAAAGAAATTAAAATAATAAAATCAAAAAGGAGGGAAATGAAAATAACTAAATTCTTGTACCAATCTTTCTCTTGAAAACCTTTTGAAAATTCTTCTTCAAACTCTTTAAAAGTTATATCCTGACTTGCATAAAATGATATACTTGCTATTTCATATCCATTAAATGATAATTCATCTACAACAATATTAAATACATTTTGAAAAAAAGTTTTCTAAATCAGTTTTCCATTAAAATCATATTCATCATAAGTCCTAACAAAACCATTTTTTTTATCTGCACACGAATCATAAAACGGAGCTAACAATATCATAAGGGCTACTAAAGATAAAACATGAAGCAAACGCGTAGTTTTCATAAGAAAGAAATTTAAGATTAAAGAATTAAGCAAATCTTAAGAAAGCATACCAAAGCCCATGCCAAAAAAAATCCTAACTGTTACGTTAGGATTTTGTATTAGTCATTCATCGAAATAAGAAACTCTTCGTTGTTTCTGGTTTTCTTGAAACGTTCATTTATGAAATCCATTGCCTCTACCGGATTCATGTCAGCGAGATATTTACGCATAATCCACATGCGCTTGATGGTTTTTTCATCCAATAATAAATCGTCGCGACGCGTACTTGAAGAGGTCAAATCGATAGCAGGAAAAATACGTTTGTTGGCAATTTTTCGGTCTAATTGTAATTCCATATTACCCGTTCCTTTAAATTCTTCGAAAATAACTTCGTCCATTTTAGAACCTGTTTCTGTCAGTGCTGTTGCGATGATACTTAACGAACCACCATTTTCTATATTTCGAGCTGCACCAAAGAAACGTTTTGGTTTTTGCAGCGCATTTGCATCTACTCCACCCGACAGCACTTTTCCTGATGCCGGTTGAACAGTATTGTAGGCTCTTGCCAAACGCGTAATCGAATCTAATAAAATAACCACATCGTGACCACATTCTACCAAACGTTTTGCTTTTTCCAAAACAATATTGGCTACTTTTACGTGACGATCAGCTGGTTCATCAAAGGTAGATGCAATCACTTCTCCGCGTACATTACGTTGCATATCAGTTACTTCTTCTGGTCGTTCATCAATAAGTAAAACCAATAAATAAACTTCAGGATGGTTTGCAGCAATGCTGTTAGCAATATCTTTTAGCAACATTGTTTTCCCTGTTTTTGGTTGCGCCACAATCATTCCACGTTGTCCTTTACCAATTGGAGAAAACAAATCGATGATTCGGGTAGAAATAGTCGATTGTTTATCTGCAAGATTGAATTTTTCTTGTGGAAAGATGGGTGTCAAATGTTCAAACGAAACCCGGTCACGTACAACTTGCGGATCATGACCATTTATTTTTAATACTTTTACCAAAGGAAAAAATTTTTCTCCTTCTTTAGGTGGACGAACCACTCCTTTTACTGTATCTCCAGTTTTTAGTCCAAACAATCTGATTTGTGAGTTCGACAAATAAATATCATCTGGCGAAGCCAAGTAGTTATAATCTGATGAACGAAGAAAACCATAACCGCCATTTACACCTTCAATCATCTCGAGTACGCCTTCACTTTCTATAATTCCATCAAATTCAAAATCAGAATCACGAAAATTATTTTGTCTTTTAGCTTTAAAGTTGGGATTGTTGTTACCATTGTTTCCATTGCCATTATTATTTTGATGTTTGTGTTTTGGTTCACGATTTGCATCAATAATAGAATTTGGATTAGCTTCTGTCTCCTCTGCTGTAGGTTGTTGTTCTAAAATTTGAACTTCGTTATCTGGATTTTTTGGAGAAGATGTTTCAAAATTATTGTTTTTCTTTTTGTCAAAAAGTGGTTTTTTAAACTTTGGATTTTTATTTTGAAATGTTGGTTTATCTTCCTCTGATGGAGAAATTTGAACTTCTTCACCAAACAAATCACTTTGGTTGGTTTCAGTAGCTTTTTTTGTATCTGGCAGGATGCGTGCTCTTTTTGATTTGTTATTAAAAGCTTTATTCTCTGGAATTTCTGGTTTTACTATTTCAGTTTTATTATTCTGATGATCTAAAATTTGTGCAATAAGCACCTCCTTTTTTACTCCAGTAACTTTTATTGTTTTTGCCAACTTGGCAATTTCTTGAAGCTCGATAAGCTTCATTTCTTTCAGGGCAGAAATATCAAACATAAATGTTGTTATGATTAAAATTTATTTTTGGAAAATAATACAAATTGTGAGTGGAAAATTGTGATAAAAAATCCGAAGAGTGAAGTGCTTACGGAATTATAATGCAATAATACAAATAATATTTTATCATACAATAGTATTTTTTTTAAAAAGAAACTATATTTTTGTTCAACAATTTTTCAGAAGATGTTTAGAGTTCAAACTTATTATTTACTTGCTTGCATAATCATAACCGGAGCTTTGCCATTCATTTTTCCTTTATGGACAGATGCTTCTGGCAAATCGTTTTATTTTATGATGGATATTGTTTATGTTTCTCTTTTTGGATTAAGTACAACATTATCGTTATTAAGTATTTTATCTCACAAAAAAAGACAACAACAATTTGTCATGGGTAGATTAAATATGATACTGAATTTAATTTTATTAGGATTATTTGTTTATCGAACCCTTAATTTATCCCAGCAAACGGCAACAGTATCTGAAAAAGGTATCGGGATGTTCTTGCCTATTTTTACAATATTGTTTTTAGTCTTGGCCAACAAAGCCATAAAAAAGGATGAAGATCTCGTAAAATCAGTCGATCGTTTACGATAAATTTCATTTATAGAGCTATTATAAACGGATCAATCGGAAATTTTTCTTTTAGAGGAACTCTTTTTAAATATTATACTTTACCGTCCCTTATCTCCGCTACAATTTCTGGATTTAATAAAGTGGATGTGTCTCCAAAATTTTTAAAGTCTCCTTCGGCAATCTTCCTCAATATTCTGCGCATGATTTTTCCAGATCGGGTTTTTGGCAAATTTGAAACAAATTGAATTTTATCCAACTTTGCAATTGGACCAATTTGATCCGAAATTAATTGGTTTATTTCTTTAGCTAAATTGTCCTGGTTTCTGGTTTCTCCGACTTCTTTTAAAATAACAAAACCATATAATGCATTTCCTTTTATTTCGTGTGGAAAACCAACAATAGCGCTTTCAGCAACAGCCGGATGCTCATTTATGGAATCTTCAATAGGTGCCGTCCCCAAATTATGCCCTGAAACGATGATAACATCATCTATTCTACCTGTAATTCTATAATAACCAACTTCATCGCGCAAAGCCCCGTCACCTGTGAAGTATTTACCCGGGAAAGCAGTAAAATAAGTTTCTTTATACCGTTGATGATCTCCCCAAATCGTTCTCGCAATAGCTGGCCAAGGAAATTTAATACACAAACTTCCTGTAACCTGATTACCTTCTATTTCGTTGCGCAGTTCGTCCATTAAAACAGGTTGTATTCCGGGTAATGGCAATGAAGCATACGATGGTTTTGTTGGGGTTACAAACGGAATTGGGGAAATCATAATTCCTCCCGTTTCTGTTTGCCACCAAGTATCTACGAGCGGGCAACGTTTTCCACCAACGTGATCATTGTACCAATGCCACGCTTCTTCGTTTATAGGTTCACCAACAGAGCCAATCACTTTCAATGACTTCATCGGAAAACGCTGTACATAATCTAAACTCTCTTTTGCCAAAGCACGAATTGCAGTTGGTGCTGTATAGAATTGTGTTATTTTGTGCTTTTCTATTACTTCCCAAAATCGACTGTAATCAGGATAAGAAGGTACTCCTTCAAAAATTACGGTTGTCGCACCGTTTAATAATGGACCGTAAAGAATATAAGAATGCCCGGTAATCCATCCTATATCGGCGGTGCACCAAAAAATATCATTTTCTTCATAGGCAAAGACATTTTTAAAAGTATAGGCCGTGTAAACCATATAACCTGCTGTGGTGTGAACCATTCCTTTAGGTTTTCCTGTTGAACCCGAAGTATATAATATGAATAACGAATCTTCAGCATCCATGATTTCGGCAACATTGTTTGGAAGGGCAGCATCCAATAAAGGTTGTAACCAAATATCGCGACCTGATTTCATAGTAACTTCAGTATTAGTTCTTTTCACTACCAAAACTTTTTCTACACAAGGTGTTTTTTCGACAGCTTCATCTATAATTTCTTTTAAATCAATTGTTTTGTTTCCTCGGAAACCTCCATCAGAAGTAATGATCACTTTACATTCACAATCATTGATTCTAGCTGCTACTGCCGAAGCAGAAAATCCTGCAAACACAACCGAATGCACTGCACCAATTCGGGCGCAAGCCAAAGTAGCAATAGCTAATTCGGGAATCATTGGTAAATAAATGCAAACTCGGTCTCCTTTTTGAACACCTTGCTCGCAAAGCACATTTGCCATTCGCGCAACCTTGTCATAAAGCTCGTTATAGGTTATGTGCAGTGTTTTTTCATGGGGATTGTTAGGTTCAAAAATAATAGCAGTTTTATCGCCACGTCTCGCTAAATGCCTGTCGATACAATTTTTGGTAATATTGACTTTGGCATCGACAAACCATTTGAAACTAGCTTCTTGAAAATTCACTTCAAAAACCTTTTCCCATTTTTGATACCATGTAAAGTTTTCATCGGCAATCTTATCCCAGAACTTTCTAGGCTCACGAACCGATTTTTTATACATTTTAAAATAGTGTTCTAAATTGAGTATTTTGAAGTAGCTCATTTTGTAATTTATTTTTTTTTGAGTTAAAAATAAACAATAATCATTAAAGTATGATAACATTATTACATTGACATCTAATTTAAGCTTGAAAAAAATTCAAGGATTACCAGAAAAGAATATTTAATCTTAATCCATCAAAGCTACGATGCGCTGAAACCTCCCATGGTGGCTTTTGGAAAATGGCTTAAAAGACAAAGAATCAGAGCAATAATAATTCGGAATTCCATTAGTTTTTTTAACAGAAACAGTATTATCTAAAGTTTTAATTCTTTCAAAGTCTTTGCTATTGAGAACCGCTACGGTGTCAATACTTTCTGTGGTAATTGCAGTTTGGGTGTAATAAATTGTATTTAAGCAACGTACTTTTCCGTAGTTCTTCTTATTCTTCATAGTTATGTCAAAACATTCTAATTCTAATGGCATAAAAGCTCGAATAAGTGTCTGACGATTATAAATTTTATACACTGCTTCTTTCAAACTCCATAAATACCAAACCATTATTTCAGGTTTATTAGCAGTTGAAATAAGTACTTGTTCTGATGGTGTAAATATTTTTTCTACAAAACCTGTACGTTTCCAATTACTTTCTTGTTGCGCTAGTGTTAAATCTATAATGTCGTTTCCAATCACTTTTGAGCTAATTTGGTTTCAATTATGGCTAATGCCGCCTTAATCGTAAGCATCTTCTCCATAGATTCATTATCGATATCAATTTTAAATGTCTCTTCAACATCCAAAACTATGTCCACTAAATTGGAAGAATTGATATTTAAATCAGTAATAAAATCAGTGTTTTCATTTAATGCATCGTATGCTTCTTGATTTTTTACGAAAGGTTTTATAATCCCTTTTAATTTTTCTATTGTTGCTGCTTTATCCATTAGTTTTATTTGTATTTTTTAAAAATTACACATCCATTTACATCCCCAAATCCAAAACTTGCTTTGGCCAAGATAGTAATCTCTTTTTTTATCAATTGTTGGGGAATTCTAGAGGGGTCAATAATAGTTGTAATATCGGGATTTAAATCTTCACAATTACTATTGGGAAAAACAAATCCTTCATAAATTTGTAATACCGAAGCCACACTTTCTATACTTCCCGCTGCTGATAAACAATGTCCTACCATTGATTTTAATGAATTGATAAAAGGAAAATCCAACCCTTTTAGATGCAGAGCTTCACTCCAATTTTGTATTTCAAAACTATCTTTACTTGTGGCGGTTAAATGTCCGTTAATGACATCAATATCGCGCGCTGAAATTGCTGCATTTTGCAACGCATCTATGATACATTTTTGAACCGCAACGCCATTTGGAGCCGTCATGGTTCCTGAACCGCGTTGTCCACCAGAGTTACTATTTCCACCCAAGACTTCGGCATAAATTCGTGCACCACGTGCCAAAGCACTTCCTAAATCTTCGAGTAATAAAGCTCCTGCTCCACTTCCTGGCACAAATCCAGAAGCTGTTGCCGACATTGGTCTTGAACCTTTTTCTGGTGAATTATTATGTTTAAAAGTACAAACCTTCATTGCATCAAATCCGCCCCAAATATAGGGGCCGCTGTCGCTCGTACTTCCTGCAATAATACGAAATGCTTGTCCAAGCTTTATTCTTTCATACGCCATCAAAATGCTTTCGGTTCCTGTAGTACATGCAGAAGAATTGGTCGTGACCTGATTTCCTAGTCCTAATTTTCCACCAAGATATGCACTTACACCACTATTCATAGTTTGAGCTACAGCGGTGCTTCCCAGTTTTCTGGTTTGAAAATCATCAATTTTATAAATACTTTCACGAAATTTTTCAATACCCGAAGTTCCTGTGCCAAATATTGTCCCAGAATCCCAATCGGGGTTTTCATTATTTTCTATAAGTAATCCGGCATCTTTATAGGCATCCATTCCGGCAATTACTCCATATAAAATACCTGTGGAATTAAAATTACGCAATTCCAATTCGGAAAAATACTGTGCTTTTAATTCTTGTGAAATCTCTGGAGTTCCCGAAATTTGACAAGAAAAATGCAGCCTTTCTAGTTCAGCATCATGCTTTATTCCAGAAACACCATTTTTGATGGCATTGGTAAATGCAGCTAGTCCAACTCCGTTTGGAGCGACAACACCAAGTCCTGTTATGACTACTCTTTTCAATTGATTATCGAATTAAGATTAACGATTTTAGATTTTGACAATCCCAGCAATTGTTCCAGAACACACCTCTTCGCTTTTAGAATTTATCATTTTTACTTTGCATTTTAATTTACCAAATCTGAAATATATTTTTTCTGAAATAACAGTTACTGTTTCGCCAGGAAATACTGGTTTAAAGTATTCAATTTCGGATGAAGTTAAAGCTATTTTGGTGTTACTATTAAAATTATTTCCCAGTAAATAAATACCCAAACAAACAACGCCAATTTGCGCCATAGTTTCAGTCAAAATAACGCCTGGAGTTACCGGATTATCTTTAAAATGACCCTTATAAAAATCAGAATCGGAAGAAAAAGTAAAACTTCCTTTTACACCATTTTCGTCTAAATGCCTCAATTTATCTACAAAAAGAAATGGCTTTGCATAAGGCAATTTGGTTAAAATATCGTGGTACATTTTAAAATTCAATTAAAATTCTTTGAGCCGAAAAACCTGGACCAAAACTTAATAATAATCCTTTTTCACCTTTTTTGGGTTGGCTTTCCATCACTCTTTCTAAAACATATAAGACGGTGGCACTCGACATGTTTCCATATAAACGTAGTACTTCTTTGGTATCATTAATATTTTTACCCAAATCAGAAAACAAATCTTCAACTGTTTGCACAATTTTTTTTCCTCCGGGATGAAATATCAAATGTTGAATATCATCAATTTTTAAATTATTTTTTGATAAAAATGGATGAATAATATCAGGAAAATGGGACGCTATAGTTTCGGGAACTTCAATATCCAAAACCATTTGCAAACCTGAATTAGTCAATTGAAATCCCATCATGTGAATAGAATCATAAAAGTGATACATTTCATCGGCTAGAATTTTTGCTCCATGATCGTCTTCATGGGAAGAAAGCAATACACAAGCAGCACCATCACCAAAAATAGCTGCACTAACAATGTTTGGCATAGAATAATCGTCAAGCTGAAAAGTAGCCGTTGGACTTTCGACCGCAATAACTGCTGCTCGTTTGCCTGGATTGGCTTGCAAAAAGTTCTTTGCGTATATAATTCCAGAAATTCCAGCAGCGCATCCCATTTCGGTAATGGGAAGTCGAACGATGTCTTGCTTTAATTTTAAGGAATTTATCAAATAGGCATCAAGCGACGGAATCATAATTCCTGTACAACTAACGGTGATTATATAATCTAAATCGGTGGGATTCCAGTTGGCTTTTTTTAGCGTTTTGGTCAACACTTTTTGGCCCAAAGCAATTACTTCGCGGACATAAATAGAATTTCGTTCTTCAAAAGATGTTTTGGTAAAAACCTCTACGGGATCCATAATTGAATACCGTTTATCGACCATTGCGCCTTCAAAAATCTTTTTTACTTTGCGAATAAAACGTTCTTCCTGACCAAAAAGCCATGCCTCAAGAAACGGAAGTATTTCAGCAGTTGTTCGAGAATATTTTGGCAACTCTTTGGCTACAGCTATTATTTTTACACTCATGTTTTAGTTGCTCAAATTTGTTTTGATAATATATTGATAACGAAAAGCCCATTTCCAATAAATGGTGTATTTTTTGAAGCCAAGTTGTTTTGAAAAGGCAACCAATTCATCTTTTTTGAAACCTCGTAAAATAGAAACTAATCCATCTTCTTTCGACATTTTGTTTAATTTAAAAACAAAACATAACGCTTGAAACAAACGATAGGAAACTTGACTTCGCTGCAAATCGTTGATTACTATTCCGAGCTTAGAATTTAATTTAAAAATATTTAATAATTTTATTATTTGTTCGTTGTTAAAATGATGCAACGTGAGCGTACACAATAAAATATCATAACGTAACTCTTGAAATGATTGCTCAAAAATATCTTCATTTCGATACGTAATAGTAGCATAATTTGCAGATAAATCACGAGCATGATTAATGGTGAAATTATTTGCATCAACTCCTATTAAACGAAAATTTAGATTATTTTTTTTTCCATAATTCGCCAAGATTCTCAACATATCGCCGTTACCACAACCTACATCAACAATGGTTAACTCTTTTGAAATAGCAACACACTTTATCAGACTTTTGACCCCTTGTAACGTTAGTTTGTTACCTCCTAGAAGTTGATTAATTCTGGCAATTTTATCTAAAGCCTCTCGAAGTACTTCGCCCTCTAAAGCAAAATCATCCATGATCTCAAATTGATGCGTTCTTTGTTGTGTATTAATCCAAATCATATAGGTTTTCCGTGGGTGTTTTTTATTATACTTGTCAAAACAAAAGGGAAAACTGTAACAATTTTCATCACTAATGGAGCTATTATTTCTTGCTTCAACAAGTAACTTAATATTCTCCCAATTTTTAAACGCTTTCTGAAATTAAAGTTCCAATTTCTTGAGTATTGTTGTTCCATTTCGTTTCGCAACCATTTTCCTTCCATAAAAGGAATCACAGCCAAAGCTGCTAATTTAGCACTATGAATTGCCATCGCCATACCATTACCACACAACGGATGAATTAATCCCGCAGTATCTCCAATCATCAACATATGGTTTTCAATAGAAGTTTTTGATTCAAAAGAAATCTGACTTACCGTCAACGGCTTGTCAAATTCCATAACAGCTTCTGCAAAAATAGCTTTTAAATGTGGGTTTTTACCCATTACTTTCTGTTGATATTCTTGAATATTTTTGTACTTCTTGAATGTTTCATAACTACTTAAATAACAAATGTTAACCAAATTATTTTCGACCTTTGACACACCACAATAACCCCCGTCAAAATGATGTAATCCTACTATATCATCTGGAAAATCTACTTTATAATGTGCTTTTACACCCAACCAATTGGATGGTTTTTGTGTGAATTTACGATTTAATTTAACATCTAGATTGGAGCGCTTCCCAAATGCACCCAAAACTACTTTTGTAGTATGAACAGCATTTTGAGAGGTGATAGTAAAAATATTATCAGAATAAAATACGTCAATAACCGTTTCTTTCAATACAACTCCACCTCTTCGTAAAACTTCTTTGTATAAATAATTATCTAAAGCGTAACGACTTACGCCAAAACCACCCAAAGGTAAAGTTGCTGAAATTATTTTACCCGAAACCAAAGAAAATATAAGTTTATTTATGTGTTTAGGATGTAATGATGCAACGTCTATTTCCAATGATTTAAAATAAGACAGCACTTCATTTGAAATGTACTCGCCACAAACTTTATGTTTTGGAAATGCATTTTTTTCGAAAATAACTACTTCAAATCCGTGTTGAAGTAAGTGTAGTGCCGCTGTTAAACCAGCTAAACCGCCACCAATTATAATAATATCCTTTCTTTTCATATCGAAGTAAATTTAAAAAATACATTTGATAAAGTGTTATATTATTCTTAAATTAAAATCATTATAATCATTTATTTTTATCGAAAAGTGTTGTTATTGTTGTGAGCGTGTGGTCAAAAATTATTATTACGAAAAAAAATAAAAAAATTGCTTTAATTTGTGGTAAACAATAAACATTATGCAATTTGACCCAAACGAATTAGAGCATACCGCAATTTACAAACTTTTAACAGGATCTGTGATTCCAAGACCCATAGGTTGGATTTCGACTATTGACGATAACGGAATTAATAACCTTGCTCCGTTTTCCTATTTTAATGCTGTTGGCGATGACCCTCCGCACCTCATGTTTTCTAGCGGAATAGGTAATAATACCACTAAAGATACACTCAATAATGTTTTGGCAAACAAAGAATTTGTGGTTAATATGGTCACTGAATCTTTGACCGAACAAATGAACATAACAGCGCAGTCTGTTCATGCTGATGTAGATGAGTTTCAATTGGCTCGTGTTACACCCATTGCTTCAATGAAAATAAAACCAATGCGCGTGAAAGAAAGCCCAATTAATTTTGAATGTAAGCTAGTGCATCATTATTTTCTTGAAAATCATAAAAATGGAGGCGCATGTATCCTTATTGGACGCATAGTTATGATGCACTTTGACGATTCAGTATTATTTGATAATTATAAGATAAATTTAGAATATTACAAACCGATTTCCCGATTGGCAGGTTCAAATTATGCAAAAATGGGAGAATTATTTTCTGTCAAAAGAGGATAACAAACTCTACAAAAAATATAATCAGGAACAGATTGCTTTGTTCCTTTAAATGACGAAATGAAAATAACTATAATAGGCGGCGGCCCAGGCGGATTATATTTTTCTATACTGACAAAGAAGGCAATTCCAAGTTGTGAAATCAGCATCTATGAACGCAACAAAGCGGATGATAGTTTTGGTTTTGGAGTGGTTTTTTCTGATGAAACATTGGGCGAATTCTTGAAACGCGATATGCAATCGTATGAATTAATTAGAGATAAATTTGCCTACTGGGATGATATTGTAATTGCATGCAATGGTGAAAAAGTAAACATTTCTGGCAACGGATTTTGTGGATGTTCAAGAAAAACTTTATTGCAATTGTTACAACAAAGATGCGTCGAAGAAGGAATAAAAATGTATTTTGAACATAATGTTGACGACTTATCTCAATTTTCAGATTCGGACATTATTGTGGCTTGTGACGGAATTTCAAGTGCGATAAGAAATAAATTTCAAGATGATTTTGGAACTAAAATTGAACTTCAAAAAAACCGTTTTGTATGGTGTGGTTCTACAAAACCCCTAAATGATTTTACCTATTTTTTTAGAATTACCGAATTCGGAACTTTTGTAGCACATTCCTATCAGTACGAAAAAGGTAGAAGCACTTGGATTTTTGAATGTTCGAACGAAACTTGGCTAAAAGCAGGTTTCGAAGTCACCAATGAAACAGATACCATCAATAAAATTGCGGAAATTTTTAAAGAAGAATTAGAAGGACATTCATTAATTACTAATAAATCACATTGGCGGCAATTTCCAAATATAACCAATGAAAAATGGCATGTAAACAACATTGTTTTACTAGGAGATGCTAAAGCTACAGCTCATTATTCTATTGGTTCGGGAACAAAAATGGCGATGGAAAGTGCCATAGCCTTATCTGATGCCATTGTTGCCTTTCCGAATGATAAAAACGCAGCATTTGAACACTACGAAAAATCAAGAAGAAATACAGTTGAAATGATTCAACATGCTGCTAATGTGTCGCTTGAATGGTTTGAAAATATGGACAGATACATTAAACATCCGTTTTATAAATTTGCTTTTGGATGCATGACGCGTTCAAAAAAAGTAACTTATGAAAACTTGCGGTTAAGAGATCAATCGTTTACTGATAAAGTTTTATCTGAATTTAATTCTGGCACATCGAGCGCAGTGGAAATGCCACCAGCATTTAATAAATTCAATTTAAGAAATTTAGAGCTTTCAAACCGAATCGTAATGTCATCAATGGGACAATATTCGGCCAAAAACGGATTGGTCAACGATTGGCATTTGATACATTACGGAAGCCGGGCAACTGGCGGTATCGGATTGATTATAGTGGAGATGACAGCTGTTTCAGAAATAGGTCGTATCACTTTAGGTTGTGCAGGAATATATGCTAAAGAACAATTAGTTAAATGGAAATCAATTACTGATTTTATTCATGCAACTACGCAAACAAAAATCGGGATTCAGCTTGGTCATTCGGGTCGAAAAGGAGCAACAAAAAAACCGTGGGAAAGTGAAGCACTTCAAAATCCATGGGAATTAATTTCAGCATCGGCATTGGCATTTAACAACAATTTTTCTACTCCAAAAGAAATGACTCCCACTGATATGGATATAGTTACAAACCAATTTGTACAAGCTGCAATAAATGCGAACGAAGCTGGATTCGACCTGATAGAATTACAAGCGCATCACGGCTTTTTATTAGCTTCTTTCCTATCGCCTTTAACAAATATCCGAAAAGACGAATTTGGGGGAAGCATCCAAAACCGTTTGAAATTTCCTTTACGAGTTTTCAACGAAATGAGAAATGTTTTTCCAAAAGAGAAACCAATGTCGGTTAGAATATCCGCAACCGATTGGGCAGAAAACGGAATTTCAGAAGAAGATGTTTTGACTATTGCCACAGCTTTGAAAAATGCTGGAGCAGACATCATCAACGTTTCAACAGGAAATACAGTTGCAAATCAAAAACCACAAACCGGCAGAATGTGGCAAACACCGTTTTCTGATTTCGTTCGGAATACCGTTCATATTCCAACAATCACGGCTGGTTACATTCAAGATATTGATCAAATCAACACCATTATTCTAAACGGAAAGGCAGATTTAGTCGCATTAGGCAGACCATTATTGATCGATGCTAATTTTGTTAGAAATGCACAAGCTTTCGAGCAGTTTGAAACTACTGATATTCCGAATCAGTATAAAATGGGAATTTCACATTTATATCCGCTTAAAGCTGCAGAAAGAAAACAAGTAGAAAACATGAAAATAGCGTTAAAACCGAAGAGCAATAAAAAATAATTTCAAATCATGAGGCATTACACAGACAATTTTGCTCACGATAATTTACCAAGTTTGGTCTTGCAGCCTGACTATGTTTTTTTGGATTCACCACAGTTTAATCGTCCTGAAATGCTGAATTGTGTCGATAAATTATTGGACAATCACATCAGGGAAAATCGCGGCAGTAATCCGTGTATCAGAACATTTGAAACCACCTGGACCTATAATGATTTATATGAAAAGGCTAATCAAGTTGCCCACGTTTTAGTTGATGATTTAGGATTGCAGTCGGGAAATCGGGTATTGATTCGTTCTGCCAATAATCCTATGATGGTGGCGTGTTGGTTTGCCGTTTTAAAAGCTGGTGGAATTGTTGTTGCCACAATGCCGCTACTTCGCTCGAAAGAATTAACCACCATTATTGATTGTGCCGAAATCTCACACGCCTTATGTGCCGAAATTTTGCAGGACGAAATGAATCTGGTGAAATCTGATTTTCTGAAACAAACTTCTTTTTACGATGAACTCGAAAAAATGATGCAGTCCAAACCAAAAAAATTTACCAATTATCATTCAAAATCAGACAGCATTGCCTTAATCGGATTTACATCAGGAACAACAGGTTTGCCAAAAATGACAGCGCATTATCACAAAGATATATTAAACATTTGCGAAGCATTTCCATCTTTTTCACTACAGCCGACGCAAAAAGATATTTTCACGGGAAGTCCACCATTAGGTTTCACTTTTGGTTTAGGCGGATTGGTATTGTTTCCGATGTATTTCGGGGCGTCCACTTTCCTTATAGAAAAACCAACGCCTGAAATGTTGCTAAAAGCGATTCAAGAACATAAAATTACTATTTGTTTTACGGCACCAACCGCCTGGCGTATCATTACTTCAAAAGTAAATGAATTTGATATTTCCAGCTTACGCAAATGTGTTTCAGCCGGAGAAACACTTCCTTTAAAAGTGTGGCAAGATTGGTACGACGCAACCGGATTTAAAATCATCGACGGAATTGGTGCTACCGAAATGCTCCATATTTTCATTTCCTCTAACGAAGAAAACATGAGACCCGGTGCGACGGGAATTGCAATTACTGGCTATGAAGCCAAAATTATTGATGTGAAAGGAAATGAAGTTCCAACAAATGAACCCGGAAGATTAGTCGTTCGAGGAATCACTGGTTGCAAATACCTAAACCGAATCGAGAAGCAAAAAGAATATGTTGAAAAAGGCTGGAATATCACCGGCGATATTTTTCGTCAGGATAAAGATGGTTATTTTTGGTTTGTAGCCCGTGGAGATGACATGATAATTTCTTCGGGTTATAATATCGCTTCAATTGAAGTAGAATCCGTACTTTTATCACACGAAGATATTTTGGAGTGTGCTGTAGTTGGTTTGCCCGATGAAGAACGTGGAATGTTGGTTTGTGCGCATATTGTTCTCAAAGAAAAACATAAAGCTACCGACAATATGAAAAACCATATTCAACAATGGTTCAAAGAAGTAGCTGCTCCATATAAATATCCGAGAATAATTTATTTTACCGAAACATTACCCAAAACAGAAACTGGAAAAATCCAAAGATTTAAACTAAAATCATGAGAAAAGTATTCGTCCTTTTTGCCATAACATCTTTAACCATAATTGGCATATTGACTTACATCAATTGGAAATTCAGTTTCCTATTATTACTATTCATTCCGTTAATTCTAATGGGATTATATGATATGTACCAATCTATTCATACCATACGCAGAAATTTTCCGCTATTGGGAAGAATGCGCTATTTATTGGAATCCCTCGGTCCAGAAATGCGTCAGTATTTTGTAGAAACCGATCTAGAAGGAAAACCATTCAATCGTTTGCAAAGAAATTTAGTTTACGAACGCAGTAAAAAAGCGATCGATTCACAACCTTTCGGAACACAACTAGATGTTTATAACGAAGGTTACGAATGGATAAATCACAGCATCAGAGCGATTTCATTTTCGAATGTAAATGAAAATCCACGCGTTAAGATTGGCTCTTCCCAATGTGAAAAACCATACGATGCGAGTCTATTTAATATTAGCGCAATGAGTTTTGGTGCATTAAGTAAGAATGCCATTTTAGCTTTAAATAACGGAGCAAAACAAGGAGGTTTTTACCATAACACTGGCGAAGGCGGATTATCTCCCTATCATTTGCAAGGTGGCGATGTCGTTTGGAATATTGGAACTGGATATTTCAGCTGCCGAACTGATGATGGTAAATTTTCTTATGATAAATTTGTCGAAAGAGCCACTTTGGATAACGTAAAAATGATTGAAATAAAATTTTCGCAAGGTGCCAAACCTGGACATGGCGGAATCTTACCCAAAGAAAAAGTAACCGACGAAATTGCGGCAATCCGACTGGTATCGAAAGGTCACGATATTGTTTCGCCACCAACACACTCAGTATTTACAACGCCATTGGAATTGATGGATTTTGTTAAATTACTGCGAAAAGGTTCCGGCGGAAAACCCATCGGAATGAAAATCTGCATCGGAAATAAATCGGAGTTTTTATCCATTTGCAAAGCGATGGTGGAAACCAAAACATATATGGATTTCATTACTGTTGACGGCGGCGAAGGCGGAACTGGTGCGGCGCCACAAGAATATTCAGATCATGTGGGAATGCCATTGCGCGAAGCGTTGGCGTTTGTTTACGATGCTCTGAATGGTTTCGGAATCAAAAATCAAATCAAAATTATATGCAGTGGCAAAGTCATTACTGGTTTCGATATTATCAAAAACCTTTCTATAGGAGCCGATTTGTGCAATTCTGCCCGCGGAATGATGTTTGCCCTAGGTTGCATCCAGGCTTTGGAATGTCACGCCAATACTTGCCCGACTGGAGTTGCGACACAAGATGAAAGATTGATGAAAGGCTTGGTTCCCGAAGAAAAAAGTATTCGAGTTGCCCGATTCCAAAAGGAAACTGTAAAAAGTGCGATGGATTTGATGGCATCGGCAGGAATTGAACACCCAGATGACGTTGACAGAACAGTCGTCAGTACCCGCATCGATAGAACACAAGTCAAAACTTTCTACGAAATATATCCCGAATTAGATAATGGTTGTTTGCTAAATGAAGGCACCGTTCCTTTAGATTTTTTGTACTTTTGGAGGAAAGCTTCGGTAGAGAAATTTTAGGATTTATTTCGGGAGCTATTTCCCGCTATTCGTTACAATCTTTTTATTGTTTGGTGACATAGAACGCAGTGGAGATGATTATTTTCAAAACAATAAAAAGGATTTCCACTACTATCCGGGCTAAACATATTTGCAACGATAAGTAATTAATTTAAAAATCTGTGCTAATTAGTTTAATCTGTGGCAAAACATAAAGAATATGAACCAAACTTTCACAAAACAGGAAAAAATCCGTTTCAAGCATGTTGATTTTGCAGGGATTGTTTTCTATCCGCGATTTTTAGAAATGCTAAACGACTTGGTCGAAGATTGGTTCGAAGAAGCTTTAAAGCGTCCGTTTTCAAAAATTCATGAGACTAACGGAATTCCAACGGTGGATTTGAAAGTACAATTCAAAAAAGCGGTACGCTTAGGAGAAACCTTAACCAAAAAACTTTGGGTGATAAAGCTGGGTGTAGCATCTGTAACTTGTGGTTTCCTCTTTGAAGACGAACAAGGAAAAACCTGCATGGAAGGTGAAGTAACATTAGTAAACGTAGCCATTGCCGAAGACCGAAATAACATTAAAGCAGAACCTTTTAATGAGGAAATGAAAAACAAAATATCTTCATTCATAATTTAAAATTCAAAATTTAAAATAATAAGTCATGAGCGACAAAACAAGAGGAGGTCAATTCCTCGTAAAAGAAACAAAGTGCGAAGATGTCTTCAC
>NZ_JANXUG010000116.1 GCF_025352015.1 Flavobacterium sp. | reverse complement strand
GTTCATCTTTTCATATAAAATATTAAACAAAAGTAACATAATATATTTAGTAAAATTAATATTTTATAAAAACTAAATAAAAAATTTAATTCAAAATGTATTTACAACATAAAATATATTTAGCTGGGATTAAATATAAATTTAGAATGCATCGTTTAAAAAAAATCTAGTAAAAACAATCGATCAAACGTATCATTTTTACTAGATAATTTTTATTGAAGTGACCACGATGGGATTCGAACCCACACGTCCTTTCGAACACCAGCCCCTCAAGCTGGCAAGTCTACCGTTTCTCCACGTGGCCAAAAACAAAAAAAGTTATTCGTATAAACGAACAACTTTTGTGACCCGACTGGGGCTCGAACCCAGGACCCCATCATTAAAAGTGATGTGCTCTACCAACTGAGCTATCGAGTCATATAGCCATTTAAGAAAAAATTGTGACCCGACTGGGGCTCGAACCCAGGACCCCATCATTAAAAGTGATGTGCTCTACCAACTGAGCTATCGAGTCTTTTTCTTTTCTTGAATGCGGGTGCAAATATAAGACCTTATTATTCATATTTCAAAGCTATTTTATTATAAATTTGCCTTTTTTTGACAATAGGTGTTAAGAACTTAATTTATAAGGTTTTATTGCTATGCAGAAAATTATTTTAGTGGGTTATATGGCTGTTGGTAAGACTACAATTGCCCAATTATTATCTGAAAAAATTGATTTTAAAACAGTTGATTTGGACAAATTTATTGAACAAAAAATCGGCTTAAGTATTGATGAAATTTTTACACAAAAAGGCGAACTCTATTTCAGAAAAATTGAACATAAATTCTTTAAAGAAATTTTAGATAATGATGAAAATAATATCATTAGTACAGGTGGAGGAACTCCATGCTATGCGAATAACCATCTTCTATTAAACGGAAAAAATTGTGTTTCAATTTATCTAAAAGCGTCAGTAAATGTTGTTTTTGAAAGACTCAAAGACGTAAAAAAAAAGAGACCACTTGTTGCAAACAAATCAGAAGATGAATTAAAAGAGTTCATTGCGAAACATTTATTTGAAAGAAGTTATTTTTACAATTATGCCACTTTCAAAATTTCTACTGATTTTAAAACTTTGGAAACAATAGTTGAAGATATTCTCAAAGTACTATTCTAGATAAGCATAATCGTTATTTTTTCCGAAAACTACATGAACGTGTTCTGCAAGCGAAGTGGATAGCGAGATTCCTTTGAAATCAACTTTCACAGGAAATTTTTTATGATTGCGATCAACTAAAACCGCAGTTTTAAGTTTTTTTAAAGGTACCTCTAAAAAGTGTTTTACGCCATATATCAAGGTTGTGCCCGAATTTAAAACATCATCGATTAGAATTAATCCTTTGCTGATATACATTTCTCTACTAATCGAAGTAGTGATTTCGTTGAACGGATTTATTTTATCAATTTTGACCTCACATAAAATTATTTTTAAATCAGAAATAGTATTCAAAACATTAGTTATTTTTTGAGCTAAAATAAAACCGTTATCAGCGATTCCTGCAATCACTATTTCATTTTCATTTGCAAAACTTTCGTAGATTTCGTAAGCAATTCTTTTAATTTTATGCTCTATTTCTTGATGATTCAGAATTATATTTTTATTCATTTAGGTACTTTTTTTAAAGATAAATAAACTCTTAGTTTCCATTTGTTTTGTTTTAATATTGTATTATAGCTAAACCTTATTAAAGTTATTTGAGTAATTTAAAAATTTAGATTTTTTACTTGTATTTTTGTCAAAAGTACTTATTAATCATAAAGATAGGAATTATATTAGCATAGAATGTACTCAAATCAAAGATATTTTGTATTTTAACGATTTTAATTAAAATTTTAGTTTCTAACAACTTTTCTTTTAAAGTTTTCGTATATATTTACGAAATTAAAAAGTATTGTATAATATTTTTTATGAATTTATGAAAATATATTATTTTTCTTTAAATTTTTTTTAAAGGAATTAAAAAAGATAGATG
>NZ_JANXUG010000096.1 GCF_025352015.1 Flavobacterium sp. | reverse complement strand
GCTTCATAGCGTTCGTTCAACCGGCTTAAATAATCAATAGAAATGGTATTTTCATAATCACGGCCACGCTTGTGAATTTGAGCAACTAAATTGGGTATCGAACTTCGTAAATAAATCAACAAATCAGGTGCACCCACAAGCCCTTCCATCAATTGAAACAAATCGGAGTAATTTTCAAAATCACGATTCGTCATTAAACCCATTGCGTGTAGGTTGGGAGCAAAAATATGGGCATCTTCATAAATAGTTCTATCTTGAATAATATTTTTTCCGCTTTCGCGAATTTGCAGCACCTGACGAAAACGAGAATTGAGGAAATATATTTGCAGGTTAAAACTCCAACGTTCCATCTGGTGATAAAAATCATCTAGATAAGGATTATCAACTACGTCTTCAAAATGGGGTTCCCATTTGAATTGTTTGGCTAAAAATCGTGTTAAGGTTGTTTTTCCTGCGCCAATGTTTCCTGCTACTGCTATGTGCATTATGGTAATTTTATTTTATAATTCTTAATTTGTTGGTTGGTAAAAATAGCCAAAATTTGGTCTTTGTAATAATAATTTTTAATCGATTTCTCAACAATTTCTATTTCGTAAATCGTTTTCGTTACATTATTCAAACAGTACAAAATATTTTCTCGGGAAAACAACAGTTTTTCATTATCAACAATCTGAATTTTTTCAAATGAAGGAATATTTGCTAACAAAGTGACTTTTCCAAAAATATCTATAGCATACCAATTATTAATATCATCAATCCAATAGAAATTATTAAAATCAGTTTGTGTGTATTTTATGTTTTCCGCTATTGGATTTCCTATAGTTTTGGATGTATTTTTTAGATAATCAAACAATAGTATTTGTTGTGTTAATGCATTATAAATCCAAAACTGACTTTGAGAAGCCAAACCAATTTTTGAAGCAAAGATAGAAGTATCAATTTCAAAAAAATTAAGTTTTTGAACGTCATTCAGTTGATTGTCAAGTGTAACTATGGTATTAAAATCTTCGTAGAAAACCACAATTTTCAGGGGATTGATAAAGTCAACAGAAGTTATTTTTCCTAAAGCTACATTTTTATATTCCCATTTTTGTGTTTCATTTTCCTTGATAAAAACATTTTCATTGATGTAATAATTATTGCCCAAACCATCAAAACCAATATACGTTTTGTTCTCAAATTCTTTAGTATTCACTAGCGTAGTTTTTAGCTTTGTTTGGCCCAAAACCATAGTACAAATAAATAATAAGAAGAAATAAAATATTTTTTTCATGATAAGGCTAATTTACACTAAACCAAATTAATTACATCAACTTAAAATTACTATTTTAATAATACATTTGTAACACAAATCAATACGAATCGTCACATTAAATTCATCAAATTAAAAACGCTATGAAATCGAAGAATAACGAACAACATAAATCAACAACTCTTATGATAAAAAAAGTACTTTACGCAACATTATTTTTGTTGGCATTTTGCGTTTCCAATGCCCAAAAGGATTTTCAAGGAAAGGCTATTTACGAAACCAAAACCAGCACATCAGATTTTAAATCCCGTATGCAAGACAACAAACAAATAACCCCCGAAATGCAGAAAATGATTGAAGAACGCATGAAAAAAATGTTCGAAAAAACATTCATTCTTAACTTTGACAAATCGGCTTCTATTTACAAAGAAGAAGAAAAACTAGATGCGCCTAGACAAAGTCAAGGTGGCAGAATGCGCATGATGTCATCAATGATGGGCGGCGGTGGAACGTTTTATAAAAATGTAAAAGACAAAAATTACACGGTTGACAAAGAATTTATGGGAAAAGAGTTTTTGATTAAAGATTCTTTACCAAAATTAAGCTGGAAAATGGAAACCGAAACCCGCATAATTGGCGGCTATAATTGTTTCAAAGCCACAGCAGTGCGTCCCGTAAGCCCATCTGATTTCAGAAATTATAGACCTAAAAAAGATGACAAAAAAACCGAAACGACAAAAACAGCTGACAAAGACAAAAAAACCAATTTTATGGATGACTTTGATATGCCAAAAGAAATTACGATTACGGCCTGGTACACTCCAGAAATTCCTGTTAATCAGGGTCCAGAAAATTATTGGGGTTTACCAGGATTAATTCTCGAGGTCAATGACGGAAAAACCACTATACTATGTTCAAAAGTAGTCCTGAATGCAAAAGAAAAAGTAGCGATTAAAGCACCAACTAATGGCAAAGTTATTTCGCAAAAAGAGTACGATGAAACAGTAGTCAAGAAAATGGAGGAAATGCGTCAGATGTACGATGGAAAAGGTGGAATGCCAATGAGAATGGGGAATAAATAAAAACGTATAAAAAAAATATTATGTCCAAAAGCAACATTTTTGCGTTGGTTTTATTAGGTACAATTTCACTTTCCGCTCAAGAATTTCAGGGACATGCGGAGTATTTTTCAAAAAGAATTGTTAAGAAAAAAGCGGAAGTAAGTGGTATTAAATCCAAAGAACCAATTGATCTCGAATTTCAGAAGGAAATTGATGTAGCTATTAAAAACGCTACTGAAAAGGAATTTCTTTTAGTTTTTACAAAATCGGAAAGTTTGTATGAAGAAAATAAAAAACTTGACAAACCCTTTGTTGCCGGAGAATCTTCACTATCAATTAGCTTTTCGAGCGCAGGTAAAAAATACTTAAATCTAAAAGAAAATAAATCTTTAGTAGAGGATGAAGTTTTTGATAAAGAATTTTTAATTGAAGAGCCGCTCGTAAGACCTAATTGGAAATTAATTAATGAAACCAAGAAAATCGGAGAATATAATTGCTTTAAAGCAGAATTACTAGTTCCAGTCAGCGAAAAGCAAAAACAAGATTATGAGGATTTTTTGAAAAGAGAACAAAAAAAGTCATCACTTTTTAAAATGCATAAGCCAGAAGAACAAATAGTTATTGCATGGTACACGCCAGAAATACCGGTAAGTTTTGGTCCCGATAATTACTGGGGATTACCAGGATTAATACTCGAAATTAACAAAGAAAAGTTTATTATTCTATGTTCAAAAGTAACTATTGGAAATAAAGAAAAATCCAAAATTAAAGTTCCAAATATGGGTGAAAAAGTAACCCAAAAAAAGTTTGATGAAATATTGACAAAAAAAACAAAAAGCATGCAAAATGAAGATGGAGTAATTATTTTTGAACATTAATTCTTCTTGCGTCAATTCCAATAAATGAAAAAATTAGTAACACTATTTGTTTTTATAACCACTTTTTCTTTTGCCCAATCCATCCGTTTTGAAGGCACTATACAAGATAACAATAAAGCACCACTCGAAATGGCAAACGTTTTGGCAATGAACCAAGGTAGCAAAGCCATGGATGCTTATGCGATTACCAATGACAAAGGAAAGTTCTTTTTAAACTTAAAAGCAAATTCAACTTATACTATTAAATTAAGTTATCTTGGAATGCAAAACAAGGAAATTTTGGTTACGACTCAAAACCAAAACATTACCCAAAACATTACCATGGAAACTGCAGGTGTTGAGCTTGAAGGAGTTGAAATTGTTCGCGAAATGCCTGTATCTATAAAAGGAGATACCATTGTTTATAATGCCGATTCATTTAAAACAGGAACCGAACGAAAACTCGAAGATATTTTAAAAAAATTACCGGGCGTTCAGGTAAATGCCAACGGCGAAGTGGAGGTAGAGGGCAAAAAAGTAACCAAGTTGATGGTAGAAGGTAAAGATTTTTTTGATGGCGATACCAAACTAGGCGTGAAAAACATTCCTGCCGATGCCGTTGATAAAGTGCAGGTATTACGAAATTATAATGAAAATTCTATACTTAAAGGTGTAGAAAACAATCAGGATAATATTGCCATGAACATTAAACTAAAAGACGGAAAGAAAAACTTTTGGTTTGGTGATGCCACTGCAGGAATTGGTGTGGGACATGCAGAAAAACGTTACATTATAAATCCGAAATTATTTTATTACAGTCCCAAATATAGCATTAATCTGATCACCAATTTTAATAATATAGGAGAATTACCTTTATCTTTTCAAGACTATTTTAAGTTTAGTGGCGGTTTCAAAAAAATGATGTCAAAAGGTGGTTCAAGCTTTGACGTTTCGTCCAATGATTTGGGAATTTCTTTGTTGAGAAACGACAGAGCTAAAGAAATTGAAACTAATTTTGGGGCTACCAATTTTTCGTATAATCCATCAAAATCGCTGACTTTAAGCGGATTTACAATATTTTCTTCGTCATTAACTGATTTAGAGACTAGGACCAAAACCAATTTTTTAGCACCTAACTCATCCACCGTTGCATCAACAGAAAATAAAGAAGAATTAGCCCATCAAAAAAATAATTTTGGACTCTTTAAATTTAGTTCTAGTTATAAACCCAACGATAATTTTCAATTCGATTATGATATTCTGTCAAAAATATCCAGTCAAGTCGAAGACAATTCTCTTTTCAGGGAATCAGTGGTAAACAATAGCGCTAATTCTGAAAACATATACACCGCCAAAAAGCAAAAACCAGTTTCAGTTAATCAAAACATTGGACTATATTATACCGCAACAGATAAAAACGTTTTTGCATTTGAAATGCAGCATTTATATCAAAACGAAGACCCATTTTATAATGCTAATTTACAGTCGCAGCCCTTTAATTTTGTTGGATACACAACAGGTCAAAACAGAAATAACATATCGCAAAACAGAGTGGTGCAAACCAACAAACTCGATGCCAAGTTTGATTATTATTACATGGTTACTCCAAAAAGTAACATAAACATCACTCTGGGAAATACGTTTTCCCACCAAAATTTCGACTCCGCTATTTATCAAATTTTAGATAATCAAACCATCAATAATTTGACCGATGTTTCAAATACCAATGCTGTAAAATATGATTTCAATGATGCTTTTCTTGGACTTCATTACAAAATGCTTAAGGGAAAATTTACTTTCACTCCCGGAATTAGTGCGCATACATTTGCTCTTGATAATCATCAGTTAGGAACTAGTTACAACCAAAAATTCACAAGAATCTTACCCGATTTTTATGCATTGTACCAAATCAAAAAATCAGAAACGGTGACCTATAATTTTGCGATAACCAATAATTTTACAGACATCAATAAGCTGGCCGCAGGATTTGTATTCAACAATTATAATAGTTTGACAAAAGGAAATAGAACTCTGGAAAACGCCATGACTCAAATTCATGCCATTCGTTATTTTAAGTACAATATGTTCAATTTTGAAAATATCTATGCCACTGCCAGCTATTCTCGAACTGTTGAGGCGGTCAAATCGAGGTTTTTGTTTAATGGTGTAAATCAGTTGGCAGGTGCCATAAACTCCGCTTTCCCCGATGAGAGTTTTTCTGCTTATGGCGGTTATGGACGTTCCTTTTTTAAATATTATAAAGCATCTTTCAATGCCAATATAATCTGGTCAAAATTTAATAACATTCAGTTCAATCCTGCAATTTTTTCTGATATTGCCATAGCAAACGAAAGTTTTACCCAGGATTACACTTTAAAACTATCAACCAATTTTAAGAATATGCCTAATCTGGAAGTGGGTTATAGTTATGATATAAATGATTATCAAAGCAACAGATTTTTTACAGATAAACCTTTTGCAAAATTAGATTATTTTTTTCTGAAAAGTTTTTCATTCGTTTCTGAATATGAGTTTTATCATTACTATAACTCCAATAAAAGCATTGAGAATCAATACGATTTTCTTTCGGTAAGTTTAATTTTTCAAAAAACTAAAAACAGCCATTTGGAATATAAAATTTCTGGAACCAATTTACTGAACACTTCAACACTGAACGATGACAGTTTCAATCAAAATATCGTCAGAACCTCTCAATATAGAGTGCAGCCTCGTTATATTATTTTTAGTTTAAAGTATAATTTGTAACAACAAAAATCCCGTTCAAAAGATTTTCTGAACGGGATTTTTTTTAAAAAACTCTGATTTTATAAACCAAAAGCAACTTTAACTTTATCTACATAATCTAATTTTTCCCAGGTAAATAACTCTACAGTTACTGTTTTTGGAACACCATTTGGTAATTGAAACGTTTTAGTTACGGTTTCGGGAGTTCTTCCCATGTGCCCGTAAGCAGCCGTTTCGCTATAAATAGGATTTCTTAATTTTAAGCGTTGCTCAATAAAATAAGGACGCATGTCAAAAACATTTTCTACCACTTTACTAATTTCTCCATCGGTCAAACTCACTTTAGAAGTTCCATAAGTAACGACATTTATAGAAGTTGGTTTTGCCACTCCAATCGCATATGAGACTTGAACCAAAACTTCATCACACAATCCAGCAGCAACAAGGTTTTTAGCGATATGCCGCGTGGCATAAGCAGCAGAACGGTCTACTTTTGACGGGTCTTTTCCAGAGAAAGCTCCACCACCGTGAGCACCTTTTCCACCATAAGTATCCACTATAATTTTTCTTCCAGTCAAACCTGTATCTCCGTGCGGTCCACCAATTACGAATTTCCCCGTTGGATTAATATGATAGGTAATCTGGTCATTAAAAAAATGAGCATATTGAGGATATTTAGCTTTGATTCGTGGAATTAAAATCACAACTAAATCATTTTTAATTTTCGCTAACATAGCAGCTTCAGGAGCAAAATCATCATGTTGTGTTGAAATAACGATAGCTTCAATTCTAACGGGTTTGTTGTCGTCAGAATATTCTAAAGTGACTTGCGATTTTGCGTCGGGACGAAGGTATTTTATCTCGTTATTTTCTCTTCTTAAATTAGCCAATTCTATCAGCAATGCGTGTGATAAGTCTAAAGCCAATGGCATATAATTTTCAGTTTCATTGGTGGCATATCCAAACATCATTCCTTGATCGCCAGCACCTTGCTCTTCTTTGCTGGCTCTGTCAACGCCTTGATTAATATCAGCCGATTGTTCATGAATAGCAGATAAAACGCCGCAAGAATCTGCTTCAAACATATACTCACTTTTCGTGTAGCCAATTTTACGAATTACTTCTCTAGCAATAGATTGTACATCAAGATAGGTGCTCGATTTTACCTCACCTGCCAAAATAACTTGACCCGTGGTAACCAATGTTTCGCACGCAACTTTAGAATCAGCATCAAATGCCAAAAAATTATCAATTAACGCATCTGAAATTTGATCAGCAACTTTGTCTGGATGTCCTTCACTCACTGACTCCGACGTAAATAAATATGCCATAACTTATGATAGTTTAATATTAATTATAAATTTATAAAGTGAATGCAACATAAACTAAAGAAGGAAACCTGCTTTAGCATTTTTTTACGAGGTTGCAATCAGTTCAAATTTTTCCTCTATTTAGATGTGCGCAAACTTAAAAAAAATTATAATCTAAAAAAAAGTTTTTAGATTTTATTTCATAACAATCAATAATTGCAATCAAACCTCTATAATTTTATTATTTATAAACCTTATTAATTTATGGTGTGAATAATGTAATTTTTTTTAGACTTTTTAATCTAATTGGTTAAATTTGTAAAAATTTAATTTATATCAAAAACACATGAAAAAAACTTTACTCACTTTATTGTTAATTCCTTTTTTAGGGATAGCACAAAACCAATTTTCTTTTGGATTTAGTGGCACAACTGCCGCAATGATTGCTGCCGGATGGCAAGTAACAAATCAAAGTACTCCTGTATACACTGGAGCACCAAAGTGGTCTATAGCAAGTTATACAGCTCCAACAGCTGCGACTCCTTTTGGAGGTTTAACCCCAAATGGTCAAGATGGCTCGTTAAACTCTTTTGCTTTAGTCAATTTTACTAGTACAGGTACTTCTACAACAGCAGGTAGTGGTGTAATCAGTAACTGGTTAATCACTCCCGTAATAACCGTTATGAATGGTGATGTCGTTACTTTTTATACCAGAATTGGTAAAAATACAACTCCTGCTGATCCAAATGCATCTTATGCCGACAGGTTACAATTCAGAATGAGTACTACTGGTGCTGCCTCGACAAATCCAACAACTGGTGCTACCGATTTGGGAAGTTTTACAACTTTATTGGCAGATGTTAATCCAAATTTAAATCTGACAGATTATCCAACATCGTGGGCTACTGGTTTAATTACTACTACAATTAGTGGGCTTTCGGGACCAACAGCGGTTAAATTTTCTTTTAGATATTTTGTAACCGATGGCGGAGCAGGTGGAACTAATTCTGACATAATCGGAATCGACACTTTTTCTGTAAACAGACCTTTAAGCACAGCCGATTTCTTTGCACAAAACTTCGAAATATATCCAAACCCTGTGACCACTACTTTCGACATAACATCAACAAATGCGACAGCCATCAACAATGTTAAAGTAATCGATATAAACGGCAGAATAGTAAATGATGTAAATGTTGCTGGATTAAATAACATCCAAATCAATGTTGCCGATTTAAGTTCAGGAATTTACTTTGTAAAAGTGCTTTCCAATAAAGGAATTGGAACTTCTAAAATAATAAAAAACTAGAAAAACTCTTTATTTCATAAAAAACCCACTTCGGTGGGTTTTTTTATTTAAAACAGTTGCAAAATAAATTTCTATGACTTTACTTTGCATCGTTCATAAATTTATTGATTGTTATCACGAAAGCTGGAGAGATTAGACTCAATGAAAGCTTAGCAACCTCTAGCCCATGGCGAGAAAGGTGCTACATTCTATTTCGATTTATCGAAAGAAGATAACCCCCGAGAATTTCTCTCACTCTCACGATAACCTTTTATAATTTTTCATGCTAAACTAGTTTTAGTATCAGGAGCGAATGGCTTGCGAATTTTTGCATTCCATATTCCCGCTTTCTGTCTCGTTCCAAAAAACGAGACTGCCAATCGGGGCTAGATAGTTATCCATTTTTGTAAAGAAAAATAATGTCAAAGATTAAAGAAGCAATTCAAAACAGGATTCTCGTGCTCGACGGAGCAATGGGCACCATGCTACAACGTAACAATTTCTCCGAAGAGGATTTTCGTGGCGAACGTTTTAAAGACTTTCCACATCCGTTAAAAGGGAACAACGATTTACTTTCTATCACACAACCCGAAGCTGTAAAAGAAGTTCACAGACAATACTTTCAAGCCGGCGCCGATATTGTTGAAACCAACACATTCTCGGGGACCACAATCGGAATGGCAGATTATCATCTCAAAAATTTGGTGTATGAACTCAACTATGAATCCGCCAAAATTGCACGCCAAGTAGCCGACGAATTTACAGATAAACCACGTTTTGTTGCCGGTTCAATCGGACCAACAAACAGAACAGCGTCAATGTCTCCAGACGTAAACGATCCTGGTTATCGTGCCGTAACATTTGATGATTTACGAATTGCTTACAAGCAACAAGTAGAAGCTTTAGTTGATGGTGGTTGCGATGTTTTATTAGTAGAAACAATATTTGATACACTCAACGCCAAAGCCGCACTTTTTGCAATCGAGGAAGTAAAAGAAGAACGCAATCTCGATATTCCAGTAATGGTTTCAGGTACAATTACCGATGCTTCAGGAAGAACACTTTCTGGGCAAACTGTAGAAGCTTTTTTAATTTCTATTCAACACATCGATTTATTAAGTATTGGTTTCAACTGCGCACTTGGAGCCGATCAATTAAAACCTTATCTAAAAAGATTAGCACACAATACACAACTCAATATATCTGCGCATCCAAATGCAGGTTTGCCAAACGCATTCGGACAATATGATCAAACACCAGCCGAAATGCAAGCCTTAATAAAAGAATATTTGCAAGATAATTTAATCAATATAATTGGCGGTTGTTGTGGTACAACACCTGAACACATAAAAGCAATTGCCGAAGTTGCAGCACAATTCAAACCCAGAAAATCAGAATTAGTAACAAATTAAAACCTGTGAAAATCCTTTTTAATCTGTGGCTAAAAATAATAAAAGATACTGAATAAATTCAGCATAAACATGTCAAGAACAAACAAAATAAATTTACAACTTTCAGGTTTAGAACCCCTTTTCGTTACCGAAAATTCTAATTTCGTAAATGTTGGCGAACGAACCAATGTAACTGGTTCGCGTAAATTTCTTCGATTAATAAAAGAAGAAAACTATAACGAAGCACTTTCGGTAGCACGTGAACAAGTTGAAGGTGGCGCACAAATTATCGATGTCAATATGGACGAAGGAATGCTCGACGGCGTTTATGCCATGACTAAATTCTTAAATCTAATTGCTGCCGAACCAGATATTGCTCGAGTTCCAGTAATGATTGACAGTTCCAAGTGGGAAATTATCGAAGCTGGATTAAAAGTTGTGCAAGGAAAAGCAGTTGTAAATTCCATTTCTCTAAAAGAAGGAAAAGAAACATTTATTCATCACGCCAAATTAATTAAACGATATGGCGCCGCAGTAATTGTAATGGCATTTGACGAAAAAGGTCAAGCCGATACTTACGAAAGAAGAATTGAAATTTGCAAAAGAAGTTATGACATTCTGGTAAACGAAGTTCATTTTCCAGCACAAGATATTATTTTTGATCCAAATATTTTTCCGGTAGCAACTGGATTGGATGAACATAAATTAAATGCTTTAGATTTTTTTAGAGCTACAAAATGGATTCGTGAAAATCTTCCGTATGCTAATATTTCTGGTGGAGTAAGCAACGTTTCGTTTTCGTTTAGAGGCAATGATACCGTTCGTGAAGCAATGCACTCGGCGTTTTTATATCATGCCATTCAAAACGGAATGACAATGGGAATTGTAAACCCAGAAATGCTGGAAATTTACGATCAAGTTGATAAAACACTTTTAGAACATGTTGAAGATGTACTTTTAAACCGAAGAGACGACGCAACCGAACGATTATTAGATTTAGCCGAAACCTTCAAAGGCGAATACAAAGTAAACGAAAAAGCAATTGCCGAATGGCGAAATGGTTCGTTTCAAGAACGATTAACACATTCATTAGTAAAAGGAATTGACGAATTTATAGAAATTGATGTTGAAGAAGCCCGAGCAAATTCGGCGAAAGCCATTGAAGTTATTGAGGTGAATTTAATGGCAGGAATGAATGTTGTAGGAGATTTATTCGGAAGCGGAAAAATGTTTTTGCCACAAGTTGTTAAATCAGCTCGTGTAATGAAAAAAGCAGTTGCATATCTTTTGCCATTCATCGAAGCCCAAAAAGACGGAAAATCATCATCGGCTGGAAAAGTGTTAATGGCAACTGTAAAAGGCGATGTTCACGATATTGGAAAAAATATTGTGGCCGTAGTTTTGGGCTGTAATAACTTTGAAATCATCGACTTGGGAGTTATGGTTCCCCCAGAAAAAATTATTCAGGCAGCAATTGAGCATAATGTAGATATCATTGGATTGAGCGGATTGATTACGCCATCACTAGACGAAATGGTGTATTTGGCAAAAGAATTAGATAAATTAAATATTTCAATTCCTATTATGATTGGTGGCGCAACAACTTCTCGTGCACATACTGCTGTGAAAATTGCACCAGAATACAAGCAAACAGTTGTTCACGTAAACGATGCTTCTCGTGCAGTAACGGTGGCAAGTAATTTATTGCAAGCCGAAACAAAAGAAGGTTATGTTAAAGCAATTCGAGAAGAATATGACAAGTTGCGTGATGGATATTTGAACAGAAGTCGGGACAAAAATTTTCTGTCTATTGAAGAAGCTCGTAAAAATAAATTGAAGTTAGATTGGGATAATTTTACTTCAATACAACCTAATTTCATCGGAACAAAAACTATCGAGGTGGAACTTTCTGAATTGGTAGATTTTATCGATTGGACACCATTTTTCAATTCTTGGGAATTGTACGGAAAATATCCAGCGATTTTAATCGATGATGTTGTTGGCGAACAAGCCACTAATTTATTTGCCGATGCACAAGAAATGTTGCAACAAATAGTATCGGAAAAATGGCTTACTGCCAAAGGAATTCTCGGAATTTTTCCAGCAAACACTGTGAATGATGATGATATTTTAGTCGAAAGTAAAGAACCAACAAATAACAACCAACAACCAACAACTTTTTTAACTTTAAGACAACAATCTCAAAAAACGGTTGGCGCGCCAAACAAAGCATTGGCAGATTTTATTGCGCCAAAAGATTCTGGTAAGCAAGATTACATAGGCTGTTTTTGTGTAACTACAGGTTTTGGTGTAGATGAAAAAGCAGCCGAGTTTGAAAAAGATTTAGACGATTATAATTCGATAATGATTAAAGCTTTGGCAGATAGATTTGCCGAGGCATTTGCAGAATATTTACACTTAAAAGTGAGAAAAGAAATTTGGAGTTACGCATCTGATGAAAACTTATCCAATCAAGATTTAATTTCGGAACGATACAACGGAATTCGTCCTGCACCAGGCTATCCTGCTTGTCCTGATCATCTCGAAAAGCCAACGATTTTTAAATTATTAAATGTAGAACAAGAAATAGGAGTAACCTTAACCGAAAGTATGGCAATGTGGCCAGCAAGTTCAGTTTCTGGATATTATTTTGCAAATCCAGCGAGTAAGTATTTTGGACTCGGAAAAATTAAAGAAGATCAAGTAATAGATTACGCCAAACGTAGAGGAATTTCTACCGAAATGGCAACAAAATGGTTAAGTCCAAATATAGCAGATTAAATTAGTCATAAAGTCTAAAGTCATAAAGTCTTAAAGGATTTTTGACTTTCGACTTTCGACTTTCAAACTTTAAGACTAAACAAATGAAAGTAACACAACACATAGAAAACGCCCAAGGAAAACCATTATTTTCCTTTGAAATTTTACCGCCTTTAAAAGGACAAAATATTCAGTCTATTTTTGATAGTATTGATCCGTTGATGGAATTCAATCCGCCATTTATTGATGTAACCTATCATCGTGAAGAGTATGAATTTAAAGAATTGCCAAGCGGTTTGCTACAAAAGAAAATTGTAAAAAAACGACCGGGAACGGTTGGGATTTGCGCCGGAATTCAGAATAAATATGATGTAGATGCTATTCCACATATTCTTTGTGGCGGATTTACAAAAGAGGATACCGAAAATTTGTTGATTGATTTGGATTTCCTCGGAATAAACAATGTAGTTGCTATGCGCGGCGATGCGCTGAAAACGGAAACTTATTTTAAGCCTGAAAAAGACGGAAACGAATATGCAAGCGATTTGGTGCTGCAAATCAACAATTTGAATAACGGAATTTATCTAGATGTAGATTTACAAAATTCGGCGCAAACTAATTTTTGTATTGGAGTTACTGGTTATCCAGAAAAACACATGGAAGCGCCCAGTTTGGATAGTGATATTCATTTTACGAAACTAAAAATAAAAAACGGTGCCGACTATATCGTCACGCAAATGTTTTTTGATAATAAAAAATTCTTTGATTTTGTTGCCAAATGCAGAGCTGCGGGCATTACAGTTCCCATCATACCTGGTTTAAAACCTATTGCTACCAAAAAACAATTGAATTTAATTCCGCATCGTTTTTCGTTAGAATTACCTGACGATTTGATTATGGCCGTTGTAAAAGCTAAAGATAACGATCATGTAAAAGAAATTGGAATTGAATGGTGCACCCAGCAAAGTAAAGAATTAGTTGCCGCTGGAATTCCTGTTTTGCATTATTATTCTATGGGAAAAGCAGAAAATATTAAGGCGATTGCTAACGAGGTTTTTTAGCTCGCATCGCATAATTTACAAAAATTCCTCTCATTAAGATATTCTGCTATATTTGTGCGAATTAAATTTTTTGCATGAACAGGATTTATTATTTGCTTTTTTTGATTTCGGGTATTGTCATGGCGCAACAAAAAGGTTGCTTTGCCATTGAAGCATCTATTTTAAGAGGCAATGTTTTGCCTCATCGTGATGATGTAGCGCAAATAGTCAATGGTCATCCCGAAGGTGTGATGGTTAGTTTTTTGGTGAAAAGTAATGGCAGCAAAGAATGGCATCATGCTTATAATTTCCCAGATTATGGCGCTTATTTTTTATATCAAGATTTTAAAAGTCAGCCTTTGGGTCAAAATTATTCGGTGGGTGGCTTATATAATTTTTATTTTTTCAAGCGAAGAGTACTCTTCAGTTTATCTCAAGGAATTGCATTGACCACAAATCCGTATGATAAAGTTAGTAATAGTATCAATAAAGCATTTGGTTCACAACTGATGGCTAATACTAATATTGGACTTAATTATGATAACCAAACTTTGTTAAAACCTTTTGGTTTTCATACTGGGCTGTTGTTTACGCATTACTCCAACGGAAGAATAAAATCGCCCAACAGCGGTATTAATACTTATGTGCTTAATCTTGGGTTTAACTATAATTTTAATCCAGAAAAAGCTAGAATCGTTGATACTGCCCGAATTACAAAAATAAATCATCAGCCGATACACTACAACTTTGTTTTGCGTTCAGGAATTAACGAAAGTCCTATTATTCGGAGCGGACAAAGGCCTTTTTACCATATTGGTTTTTATGTAGATAAGCGATTGAATAGAAAATCAGCTTTGCAACTAGGCACAGAATTGTTCTTAACCCAATCTTTCAAAGATTATATCAAATACTTTGCAGTTGCCTATCCCGAAATGAATATTGACCCCAATACAGATTACAAACGCGTAGGTGTTTTTATTGGGCACGAATTATTTATCAACCGAATTTCGCTCGAAACACAACTAGGTTATTACGTCTATCGCCCATTTAACAAAGACATTCCGGTTTATGATCGCGTGGGCATAAAGTATTATTTTACCAATAAAATTTTTGGTGGATTTACCATAAAAACGCATTTGTTTCTTGCAGAAGCACTAGAATTTGGGGTTGGTGTAAGATTATAAAACTGAAAAGATGAAAAAAAAAGTATTATTTATCATAAGTATTTTGATTATTACCTCGTGTGAAAAGCCAAGTGATTGTATTCAAACTTCGGGTGCTACAATTACAAAAGAAATCGCTGTATTGCCGTTCAAGAAAATAAAGGTTTATAAGGGAATTGAAGTGGTCGTTACAGAAGGCGCAGCCTATAAGGTACAGATTCAGGCTGGTTCTAATTTTATCGACAATGTTTCGGTGATACAAAATGGAGACCAATTAATTTTTAAAGACGAGTTAAGTTGCAATTGGGTTCGAGCTTACGGACAAACCAAAATTTTAGTTACCACACCAACACTTGAAGAAATTTATTCAAAAACCGACAGAACTATCAGAACCAACGGTGTTTTGACTTTTGCAAATTTGAGTGTATTGTCCTTAGATAAAGATGCCGATGGCGAAGCTGGCGCAGGCACAGGAGATTTTATTCTTAATTTGAATAATAATTCAATTACTATCTCCAATAATAATGTATCGCGCTTTTTTCTGTCGGGACAAACTAATTCTGCTCATTTTAATTTTTATTTTGGCGATGGAAGAATTGAAGCAGAAAATTTGATTGCTCAAAATGTTGTGGTGTATCATCGTGGATCTAACGATATGATTGTAAACCCTATTCAAAGTGTGACGGGACTTTTAAACAGTACAGGAAATTTAGTTTTGAAGAATTTACCGCCCATTCATTCACCGCTCGATGCCTTGTTTACGGGGCAAGTAGTTTATCCTTAAATTACAGTTTGCTAATTACTATTTTTATTGGTTTTCTCCCTAAAAATTTGTTCTAAATTTTTGCTTTTTAAACTTATTTGAAGTGTTTTCAAGCCGTTATCGTGGGCAAAATCAAATACTTTCGGACGCATATCTTCTTCTGTAGCGAAAGTTAATATCCAAAGATTATCGCTAGTTTTTTTAAAGGTTTTAATGTTTTGCAAACTGGCTAACAAACTTTCATTAATAATTTTATCAAATTCGACTTCGATGATTTGTTCTTTCTCTTCCGAAACAAGTTTGTCCAGTTTTTTATCAGTTACAATTTTTCCGTTATCAATAATGATTACGCGGTCGCAGATTGCCTCAACTTCCTGCATAATGTGTGTGGAGAGAAAAACCGTTTTGTCTTTCCCAACGTTTTTTATTACGTTTCTTATTTCCACTAATTGATTGGGGTCAAGTCCGGTTGTAGGTTCGTCCAAAATTAGCACATCAGGATTGTGCAATAAAGCAGTCGCCAAACCCACACGCTGACGATATCCTTTTGATAGTTGCCCAATTTTTTTATGACTTTCGGGCGATAATCCTGTTAACTGAATTACTTCTTCAATTCGGGCTTTTGCGACTTTATAAACATCAGCATTAAATGCTAAATATTCGCGAACATATAAATCGAAATACAACGGATTGTGTTCCGGAAGATAGCCAACCGAAAGCTGCACGGCTTTTTGATTTGCATTTACGTCGCTTCCGTTTACAGAGGCAGTTCCCTCATCAGCATTGATAAAGGTTGTCAAAATTTTCATCAAAGTAGATTTTCCGGAGCCATTCGGACCAAGAAAACCAACGATTTCTCCTTTTTTTACCGAGAAAGAAACATTGTCTAATGCTTTTTGGGAACCATAACTTTTTGAAATATTCTGAACTTCTATTGACATAATTGAAATATTTAGAACAAATGTAATAATTAATGCAACGGTAACGAAAAATTGCCAGTTTTATGATTTTGTCCCTAGATTCAGGATGGATCAAAGAACAAACCCGAAAGCGCAACCGAAAAGTTAAAAATAAAACTTAATTTCTTACTGGTTTAAAAAAACAATAAATTTACAGAAGATAAAATGCTATGAATATTACACAAGAAAACAGAAAGTGGTTAGACGATTTTAAATTGAGTCATCCACTAGTAATTGCCGGACCATGTAGTGCGGAAACTGAAGACCAGGTACTGAAAATTGCACGCAAATTAAAAGACTCTGATGTTAGTATTTTAATTTGCGTGCGGGAATTTGGAAACCCAGAACACGTCCCGGCGGATTTGAAGGCGTTGGAGCTATCGGTCTAAAATGGCTTCAGAAAGCAAAAGCTGAAACAGGTTTGTTAATGGCAACTGAAGTAGCAAATGCAGCCCATGTTAAATTAGCATTAGAACACGATATTGATGTGTTATGGATTGGCGCACGTACCACAGTTAATCCGTTTGCTGTTCAGGAAATTGCTGATGCTTTGGCTGGAACCGATAAAATTGTTTTGGTAAAAAATCCGGTAAATCCCGATTTGGCTTTGTGGATTGGCGGTGTGGAAAGATTGTACAATGCCGGAATAAAAAAACTGGGCGTAATCCACAGAGGATTTTCGACTTACGAAAAAACAAAATACAGAAACATTCCCGAATGGCAGATTGCTATCGAACTACAAAGCCGCTTTCCCGATTTGCCTTTAATTTGTGATCCTTCGCACATTACTGGCCGAAGAGATATGATTCTAGAAGTTTCGCAACAGGCACTGGATTTGAATTATGACGGATTGATTATTGAAACGCATGTTGACCCGGACAACGCTTGGAGTGATGCCGCGCAACAAGTTACACCAACGGTTTTGAAACAAATATTTGACGATTTGAAAGTAAAAAAAAGAACCACCGAAGAGGTTGATTACAATACCGAAATGATAAAACTTCGGGCTAACATTGATATTGCCGATAGTAAATTATTGGAAATTCTTGGTAATCGAATGAAAGTAGCAGAACAGATTGGTGCCCTCAAAAAAGCTAAAAATGTTGCCGTTTTACAAAACAAACGCTGGAATGAAATACTTGGCAAAATGATATTAGAAGGCGAGGAACGTGGCTTGAGCGAAGAATTTATTTTAAAAATTTTCAAAGCAATACACCAAGAAAGCATAAGCCACCAGGAGAAAATCATTAATGGCTGATTTATAACCGATAAAAAATAAAACCTATGATTTATCATTTTTGTTTTTGTATCATTGCGGCAACAATAATAACAATCAATAACATTTAAAAAAGTCAAAATGAAAAAAATATCCTATTATTTTTTTTATTTATCAGCTCAATTGGATTCTCTCAAAAGCAAATTTTTGAAAGTCCTCAATTAAAATCAGCAATTAAGCTTCATAAAATTGTAGCTATTTTGCCATTTACAGTTAAAATATCTTATAGATAACAGCCAAAAAATTTTAGTGAAGACGCTAACAAAGAACAAGAGATTAAAATGTCAAAATCTATTCAGTCTAGTATGTATACTTTTCTCTTGCGTAAAAGAGATAACTATACTGTGAATTTTCAAGATGTTGAAAAAACAAACATTTTGTTAAAAAAAGCTGGTGTGATTGATAAGTTAGATGAAATGACTAATGATGAGATTGCAAAAATATTAGGTGTTGATGCAATTATTGGAGGTACTTTTGAATCAGAGCAGTCAAAATCTGAAGGAGCGGCAATTGCGTCGGTTATTATGTTTGGAGGATTTAGAGGTAAAACAGGTACAGGTTCATTAATTATGACTTTAAATAATGGAGCTGATGGCGAATTGTTATGGAGATTTTTCAAAACAATGGATGACACTCTTTCATCTTCAACAGATGATTTAGTTGAACATATGATGAGAAAAGTTTCAAGAAATTTTCCTTATCTGAATTAGATTTGTGTTTTTTAATTAACAAAAAGACTGTTTTTAAAACAGTCTTTTTTTATTCAATTATTCTAAATTCTAAAATCTTATCTTTGCGGCATGACAGGACTCGTCTACAAATCTACAGGAAGTTGGTACTCCGTAAAAACTGCGGATAACCAAATTTTTGAATGCCGTATCAAAGGTAAATTCCGTATGCAAGGCATCAAAAGCACCAACCCAATTGCGGTGGGTGATGTCGTAGATTTTGAATTAGATGAAACCTCGGATGCCGTTACGGGTAGCATTTCCAACATTCACGACCGAAAAAATTATATTGTCAGAAAATCGGTGAATCTGTCCAAACAAACGCATATTATTGCTTCAAATATCGATCTTGTTTTTTTGTTAATCACCATTAATAATCCACCAACCACTACTAGTTTTATCGATCGATTTTTGGTCACCGCCGAAGCCTATGGTATAGAAGCTGTTTTGATTTTTAACAAAACAGATACTTACGATGAAGCCATGAAAGAGGAACAACTGTATTTGCAATACATCTATTCTGAAATTGGTTACAAATGCCTAAAAGTTTCAGCTCTCGAACACAAAGGCATTACGCAGTTAAAGCAATTGATGACGGCCAATGTCAGTATGTTTTCGGGACATTCAGGAGTTGGGAAATCTACCTTGGTCAATGCACTAGAACCTAATTTGAACCTCAAAACCAAAAACATTTCAGAACAAAGCAAACAAGGACAGCACACCACCACGTTTGCCGAGATGTATGATTTGAACTTTGATGCCAAAATTATTGATACTCCTGGCATCAAAGGTTTCGGAATCGTTGATATGGAACCTTCAGAGGTAAGTGGTTATTTTCCAGAGTTTTTTAAACTCCAAGAGCAATGCAAGTTTAACAATTGTTTGCATAAAGACGAACCACATTGCGCCGTCAAAAAAGCGTTGGAAGCCAATAAAATAGCTTGGTCTCGATACAATAGTTACCTCAAAATACTAGAAGGCGACGACGAGCATTACCGCTCTGATGTGTACAATGATGATAGAATTGCTAGCGATGAAACTAGGAAATAGTCAAAAGTCTGAAGTCATAAAGTCAAAACTAAAATGGCTTTCAACTTTCGACTTTTTAACTTTAAGACTTTATTAATGAAAGCAGTCCTTCAACGCGTTTCCTCCGCCTCTGTAACTATAGATAGGTTAAAAATAGCCGCTATTGATCAAGGATTACTGGTTTTAATAAGTATTGAAACTGCCGATAGTCAGGAAGATTGCAGTTGGCTAGCCGCCAAAATTGCCAACGTACGAATCTTTAACGATGAAAACCATGTGATGAATTTATCACTCAAAGAGGTTTATGGCGATATGATTGTTGTATCACAATTTACACTACACGCTGCTACCAAAAAAGGGAATCGTCCGTCTTATATCAAAGCGGCGAAACCCGAAATCGCCATTCCGCTCTACGAAAGTTTCATCACCCAAATAGAACTTGAACTGGGGAAAAAAGTTCAAACAGGACGGTTTGGTGCCGATATGAAAGTGGCACTATGTAATGATGGACCAGTTACGATTATTATTGACACAAAAAATAAGGTTTAGTTTTTGCAACTAGTCGGTATATAACTTTGTTGGAATCAATACTAAATGCTGCATCGAAAACACTTGATGAAACTTCCAAACCTCAAGAAGAAACAGCAATTACTCAAGAGCTAAATAAATCATTGAATGAGATTAATAAACTTCAACAAAACCAACAAAGTCAGCAAAATCAACAGAATTCAGAAAAAAACGAATATTGTCCTTGTTGTAATGGCAAAACAAATACTATGTGTGGTAAGTGTTCGGGCAAAGGCTGGATTGCTTGTAGCAAGAGTATTATAAATCCAGATGGCTGGAAGGGTTGTCCTGATTGTGGTCAACTGGGTACCCTAACTTGCAAATGTTGTCGTGGAACTGGATGGAAATCAAAAACACGTGGATGGTATGATACTAGTTCAGGAGGAGCAACAAAAGCGCATTAGTATTTATCTTTTATAAATTTAATAAAATTTTATTCTAATTTTTTTGTAGTAAAAAAGAGTTTTTTTATTTTTGAAAAGAGTTTAAAAAACAAAATAAATAACCCTTTTAAATGTAATTATCATGTTGGAAAATTTAAACAACAATCACTACGATGCTAGTGAAAAAGTTTCGATTGATGCAAATTTGAAACTTTTAGAAGCAGCTATTGACACCAAATTAGTGGCACTGTCTAAACAAGAACGCCAAAAATATGGTAGTGTTAATGAGCAAAACAAACTTATTGTTAACAAGGTTAGAGATTTGAGAACTTCAAATCCGGAGTTGAGCGACCCATCTGTAGACTGGGTAGAGTTTATGAATGATTTTGAGTCAAGAGCATTTTCAGAAGCCATCCTTTTCAGGATTAAAAAATTAGTAGAAGGTATTGAAAACAAAAAAATCCTTCACGATTTTGACAACTACAGTGCTTCGTTAAAAGATTATGGCTACAGCCAATATAAGGCGGGTTCTGGCAAGGCAGGTTATCAGTCAAAAGTAGATGAGCTATCGCAGTTCTTTAACAGAACTGGAGTTAGCAAAAACGCTGGTAGTAACCCACAGTAAAAGCTACCCTAGCGATACTCAAAACCTCTCTGACCCTTGTGGTAGAGAGGTTTTTTAGTGGCAAAACCCCAAAGTTTGACGTTCTGAACCCCAAATTTGACGTCTAGAACCCCAAAGTTTGACGTTCTGAACCCCATTTTTGACGTTATACAACCCCAAATTTGGGGTCTGGAACCCCATTTTTGACGCCCTGAACCCCAAACTTGGGGGTTTTAGCTGAAAAATCACTCACTATTCTAAATTCACCAAACACAATTATTTATATTTGTTCAATTCATAATTCACAATTCATAACTCACCATTCACAATTCAAAATCATGAATATTAAAAACTCCCAACTCGAAGTAGACAATTGGATAAAAAACCACGGCGTTCGTTACTTTAACGAACTGACCAATATGGCACAACTCACCGAAGAAGTAGGCGAAGTAGCCCGCATCATTGCCCGAAGATATGGCGAACAATCCGAGAAAGAAAGCGATAAAAACAAAGATCTGGGCGAAGAACTAGCCGATGTGGTTTTTGTAGTTTTGTGCCTAGCCAATCAAACTGGTATTGATTTACAGACGGCTTTTGATAAAAAATTGGACTTAAAAACGAGCCGGGATCATGACCGCCATCAAAGTAACGAGAAATTAAAATAATTGTGAATCTTAAAATTGAAAAGTCAAAAGTCGAAAGTCAAAAGTCGAAAGTTGAAATAACGGGAAGTAAATCAGAAACCAATAGGTTGTTATTGCTACAGGCGTTATATCCTAATCTAACTTTGGAAAACATCTCTAATTCTGATGATTCTGAAGTGATGGTGAAAGCACTTTCTACCATTTGTCACATCGAACGCAGTCGAGACGCCACCATAATTAACATAGATCACGCAGGAACCACCATGCGATTTCTAACCGCCTATTTTGCCATTCAGCCTAACAGCGAAGTAGTGCTGACGGGTTCGTCTCGAATGAAAGAAAGACCCATTAAAATTTTGGTTGATGCGCTAAAACAATTGGGCGCTGAAATAAGCTATGAAGAAAATGACGGTTTTCCACCCATAAGAATTACTGGAAAAAAGCTTTTGCGAAACAAAGTTTCATTAGCAGCAAAGGTCAGTAGTCAATACATTTCAGCATTATTACTGATCGCTCCCAAATTAGAAAACGGAATCGAATTAACACTTCTAGGCAAAATAACGTCTGTTCCTTACATCAAAATGACTTTGAGTTTGCTGAATAAAATTGGGGTTGAAACGTCTTTTATTGAAAATAAAATTTCAGTAAAACCACCTGTCTCCCTGAACGCAGTCGATGGGCAACAATTCATCATTGAAAGTGATTGGTCTTCTGCATCTTATTTTTATTCGATAATTGCACTTTCGCCAGTCGGAACACAAATAACGCTTTCAAGTTACAAACAGAACAGTATTCAGGGCGATGCAGCATTAATCGAAATCTACAAGAATTTTGGAGTTAAAACCATTTTCAATGACAATAAATCAATAACAATTTCAAAATCTACAAGTCACAAGTCACAACTCACAATTCACCATTTAGAATTAAACAATTCACCCGATATTGCTCAAACCATAGCAGTTACCTGCTTTGGATTAGGAATTGAGTGCCACTTAACAGGATTGCATACGCTCAAAATAAAAGAAACAAACAGATTGCAAGCCTTGAAAAACGAACTTGAAAAACTTGGCGCAACGGTTTCAATCTCTGACGACAGCCTTACTTTAGGATTTTCAACTAAAATTAATTCTAACATTAAAATTAAAACCTACCAAGACCATAGGATGGCAATGGCATTTGCGCCATTAGCACTGAAAACTCCCATCATAATCGAAGATGCCGAGGTGGTTTCAAAATCCTATCCAACCTTTTGGGAAGACCTAAAAGTTATCGGATTTGCAATAAAAACGTTGTAAACAAAACTTTGAAAACCTTCTAAACCGCTACAATTTTTAAAATAAATAGCAAAACACTTGACATTCGCTATTCCACAATAGTATATTTACAAGCGATTTAGAATTTAGCATTAACTAAACCTTCTAAACTTATAAACTCCTAAACTTTCTTTAATGAAATTATCTCATTTCCAGTTCCATCTTCCACCCGAATTGTTAGCTGAATTCCCTCCCGAAAATCGTGACGAAGCCAAATTAATGGTAGTTAACAGAAAAACAAAAACCATAGAGCACAAAGAATTTAAAGACATTATCAATTATTTTGATGATGGCGATGTAATGATTTTAAACAATACCAAAGTTTTTCCGGCTCGTATGTACGGAAACAAAGAAAAAACAGGTGCAAGAATCGAGGTTTTCTTGTTACGAGAATTAAATTCAGAACAACGACTTTGGGATGTTTTGGTCGATCCAGCGCGTAAAATCAGAATTGGAAACAAGTTATATTTTGGTGACGACGATTCATTGGTAGCCGAAGTAATAGATAATACAACTTCGCGCGGAAGAACTTTGCGTTTTTTATACGATGGTTCCTATGATGAATTCCGGAGAAAATTAACAGAACTTGGCGAAACACCTATTCCAAAATACATCAACCGAGAAGTAACCGAAGAAGATGCAGAGCGTTACCAAACCATTTATGCCAAAGTAGAAGGCGCAGTAGCAGCACCAACAGCCGGATTACACTTTTCTAAACACTTGTTGAAAAAATTAGAAATCAAAGGTATTGATTTTGCCGAAGTAACATTGCACGTAGGTTTAGGAACTTTTAATCCCGTAGAAGTAGAAGATTTATCAAAACACAAAATGGATTCCGAGGAACTAATAATTTCTCAAGAAGCTTGCGATATTGTCAACGGAGCAAAGGTCAAAAAAAATAAAATTTGTTGCATTGGAACTACTTCTATGCGTGCCATCGAAAGCTCGGTATCCTCACAAAGAACCCTAAATCCCTACGCCGGTTGGACTAATAAATTTATTTTTCCTCCCTATGATTTTAGCATAGCCGATTGTATGGTCACCAACTTTCATACCCCAAAATCAACGTTATTAATGATGGTTTCCGCTTTTTGTGGACACGATTTAATGAAAAAAGCCTACGAAGAAGCCATCAAAGAAAAATACCGTTTTTATTCCTATGGCGATGCTATGTTAATCATTTAAGTAGTTATTGTTTAAAATAAAACAACACTATCAATCCCAGTTTAGTTTTCAAAAACCAGACTGGGATTTTTTTATGAGCCAAACATTCGGGCATTTTATTAAACCCTGTTCCTGCTTTCCGTTTCAATATCTTTGTCAAAGTTTACACTTCGACAAAGATGATTTCTACTGCAATCAGGGCTAAAAACAAACGATAAACTAAATTTTATTTCCCTTTATTCATTCCTCTATTTTCAATACTTTTACAATTCAAATCAAGCGCAACAATGACTTTCAAAAACACTCTAAAATTTGCACAACATCTCGACTCGCAGGACGAATTAAAAAAGTACAGAAACGAATTCATATTCCCACAACACGACGGTAAAAACGTCATTTACTTCACAGGAAACTCATTAGGATTACAACCCAAACGCACCAAGCAATATGTTGATGAGGTGATGAACGATTGGGCAAACTTGGCGGTCGAAGGTCATTTTTATGCTCCTAAACCTTGGTGGGATTACCACGAACGCTTTGCAAATCCGTTGAGTAAATTAGTAGGAGCAAAACCTTCAGAAATTACCGTAATGAATACTTTGACCGTCAATTTACATTTGCTGATGGTTTCGTTTTACAATCCCACAAAAACGCGATACAAAATCATTTGTGAAGAAAAAGCATTTCCTTCAGACCAATATATGTTTCAATCGCAAGTTGATTTTCATTCGAGACATTTAGTCATAAAACAAGAAGATACGATTGTTGAAATCAAGCGCCGAGAAGGCGAACACAATATTAGAGTAGAAGATATTATTGCCAAAATAAATGAAGTAGGAAGTGAGTTGGCATTAGTTTTAATTGGCGGCGTAAACTATTATACAGGTCAAGTTTTTGACATGAAATCTATTACTGATGCGGGTCATAAAGCTGGTGCAATTGTTGGATTTGATTTAGCGCATGCTGTAGGCAATATTACCCTACATTTGCACGATTGGAACATAGACTTTGCCGCGTGGTGTTCCTACAAATACATGAATTCTGGACCAGGAAACGCCGCGGGATGTTTCATTCACGAAAAGCATCATGCCAATAAACAACTGCCACGTTTTGGCGGTTGGTGGGCACAAAACAAAGAACGACGCTTTTTAATGGAGCAAGAATTTGACCCAATAATTGGTGCCGATGGCTGGCAAGTAAGCAATTTACCCATTTTGTCCTTGGCACCTTATCTAGCATCGGTAGAACTGTTTGCAGAAGTAGGCATGGAAAAGCTTGTTAAAAAAAGAAATCAAATTACCGCTTATTTAGAATTCATTTTGCACGAAATAGATTCGCAAATCGAAGGCACAGAATTCGAAATTATTACACCCTCAAATCAGGAAGAACGAGCATGCCAACTCTCTGTTTTTCTGCACGGACAAGGAAGAAGTTTATTTGACTACCTAATGAAAAACGGCGTCATTACAGACTGGCGGGAACCCAACGTAATCAGATTTGCGCCAGTGCCTTTTTATTGTTCTTTTGAGGATATTTTTAACTTTGGACAAATACTAAAAAATGGAATTTTAACATTAAAATAATGACCAAACAATACATCATAGAAAGTTTTGACCCAAGTCAGCCTGGTTTAGCCGATGCAACTATTTTTGGACTGCCGTTTTCAGCAGAACAATCAGAAATTATAATTATTCCTGTGCCTTGGGAAGTAACGGTTAGTTATGGTTCTGGTGCTTCCGATGGTCCTTCCGCAGTTTTGGACGCTTCTTTTCAAGTAGATTTAAATCATCAAGATTTTCCAGAATTATGGAAACTAGGAATTTTTTATGAAGAAGTACCTTCTCATTGGTTGACTAATTCAAAAAAATATAAGACACTCGCGCAACCTATTATTCAAGCACTCGAAAGTGGCGAAGATTTAAACAATCATCCCATTTTAGTCGATAATTTAACCACTATAAATAATGCGTGTCGCGAGTTACATGACGAAGTAAAAGAAAAAGTATTGTTTTGGATGAGCAAAGGCAAAAAAGTGGCCCTATTGGGTGGCGACCATTCTACACCTTTGGGATACTATGAAGCTCTAGCTACAATGCACGATAACTATGGAATTTTGCACCTTGATGCCCACATGGATTTACGTATCGCCTACGAAGGATTTACCTTTTCTCATGCTTCAATAATTTATAATGCCTTGCAAATCTCACAAATTTCAAAGATAGTTCAAGTTGGAATTCGTGATTTTTGTGCACAAGAAGTTGAGGTTGTTCAGCAGTCCAACGGAAGAGTTTTGGTAAACACGGATACCGACTTGAAAAATGAATCTTTTGAAGGCAAAACATGGGCTGAACAATGTGACGCTATTATTGCGAGTTTACCCCAAAAAGTGTGTATTTCGTTTGATATTGACGGCATGCAACAATGGTATTCACCAAGCACGGGCACGCCAGTTCCCGGTGGTTTTTCGTATGAACAAGCTACTTATTTATTTAACAAATTAGCGTCAAGCGGAAAAGAAATCATCGGCTTTGATCTAGTAGAAGTTGCACCTAATGAAAACGATTGGGATGGCAATGTTGGAGCCCGAATGTTATTTCATTTGTGCGGCGTTTTGGCAAAAAATAACGGAATGAATGTGGGCAATACTATCATTTTTAATAGAAAGTAAAATTAAATTCTATAAGTTTTAATTAAAATTATGTAAACCATTTGGGTATAAATCACGTACATTTGTTTATAACCAAAAAAAAGATATGAAAAATCTAGTAATAATTTTAGCCGCAGTAAGTATTTTGGTCGCCTGTAAAAATACAGATAAACAAGGTGTAGTGATTGATGAAAGTCATAAAACGACTATCGATTCTATGAAAAGAGTAGCCGAAAAGCAGCACATCATTGATTCTATGAAAGTGGTTGAACAAAAAGTTGTAAAGCAAAAAGAAGTTGTTGTAGTTCATGACCAACAAGCTGCACAACCTGGAGAGACAACACATAAAAGAAGAAAATGGAGTGGTGCCGCAAAAGGAGCAGTAATAGGTGCTGGAGTTGGAGCAATTACGGGAGCAGCAATTAGTAAAAATAAAGCAGAAGGTGCCATAATTGGTGGTTTAGCTGGAGCAGGTCTTGGCGCAGGAACAGGAGCAATCATTGACGACAAAAAGAAAAAATAGAATTACAATAATTTTATTCAAAGCGAGTTGATTTCAGGGATGATTTCAACTCGTTTTTTTATTTTTTGGAATGTCGTTTCAATTCAATGAAACATTTATTGGTTATCTTTAAATTTGTTTATCAAACAGCTGCCATACTATGAAAATTGTAAAAAAAATAGTTCTTGTAATTACTATTCTGATAGTTGTTTTAGCATTAGTAACTTATGGTTATCTTCAATCCACAAAACCCAAATACGAAGGTAAAGAAAATTTAGCCAATATTTCCAAAACAACAACCGTTTACTTTGACGAGTATGGCGTTCCACATATTTATGCTGATACGCAAAAAGATGCCATGACAACGCTAGGTTATGTGCATGCGCAAGACCGACTTTGGCAAATGGAACTGATGCGGCGAATTGCGCCAGGACGACTTTCGGAACTATTTGGAAACGCAGTTGTAAAAACTGATAAATTTTTTGCTGGAATTGGTATCGATGAGAATTCCAAACAAGCGGTAGCCAATCTTGATAAAAATTCGCAAACCTATCTATTGGCAAATGCTTATTTGGACGGAATTAACCAATATATCGAACAGGGATTGACACCAATCGAGCTACGATTATTGGGTATAAAACAAGAAAAATTTACTTTGAAAGATGTTTATAACATCTTCGGATTTATGACGTTCAGTTTTGCGATGGCTCAAAAAACAGATCCACTTTTAACCGATATTCGTGACCGCTTTGGGATGGATTATTTGAAAGATTTTGGTATCCATGGCGAATTTGGAACCAAACAATTAAAATCATATAAAAACGATTACAAGGAATATGCAGCAATATCAAAATCAGTGGCTAGTTTATTAGAAACCTCGCCTATTCCCGCTTTTATTGGAAGCAATAGTTGGGTAGTTAATGGCGCCAAAACAAAAAACGGAAAAGTAATTCTGGCGAACGATCCGCATATAATGTACTCGCAACCTGGGACTTGGTATGAAGCGCATATTGTGTGTCCGGATTATGAAATTTATGGGTATTACATTGCCGGAACGCCTTTTCCACTTTTGGGACATAATCACAACTATGCTTATGGATTAACTATGTTCGAAAACGATGATGTTGATTTCTTTCAAGAAGAAGATAATCCGAATGATGATAAACAATACAAAACTATCAATGGTTATAAAAACTATACTTTCAAACAAAAAACCATCAAAGTAAAAGACAGTGCTGATGTAAAATTAACTGTAAAAACATCCCAACATGGACCCATTGTCAGTGCTTTATTAGACGGATTAAAATCGCAGAAATCAGTAGCCATGTCATGGATATATATTCAACAAAAAAGTCAAATTCTTGAGTCTGTTTATCAGTTATCGCATGCCAATGACTTGGAAAGTTTTCATAAATGTATCGAATTGATTAAAGCTCCAGGTTTAAATATTATGTATGGTGATGCCAAAGGAAATATTGCTTGGATAACTTCGGGGAAACTATATAAAGTAGCACATTCTGTAAATACTAATTTTATTCTAAATGGCGCAAACGGCATCGATGATAAAAAAGAATTTCTACCGTTTGCCAAAAATCCAGCGGCTATAAATCCGCCATGGAATTACGTTTACACAGCCAACAATCAACCTGAAGCTATTGATGGTTATCTGTACCCGGGATATTATCTTCCTAAAGACCGAGCGATGCGAATAGACGGCTTGTTGGCACCAAAAAACAATTGGACAAAAGAAGATGTTGCCAAAATGATTACCGATAATACATCGGCTACAGCCGAAACCATTATGACTAACATGAGTAAGCCATTAAATACTTCACGATTTTCTGAAAACGAAAAAAAGGCATTGACAGTTTTGAAAGAATGGAAAGCAACGCATAATTTGAATGACATTGCACCAACTATCTTCAACAAATGGATTTATTTTTACCTAAAAGATACTTTCGAAGACGAACTTGGGACTGAAAATTTCAAGTTATTGCTTGGCACTCACATCATCAAACAAGTGATAGAAGTTCAAAGCCAAAACGCAACATCCGTTTGGTGGGACAACATCAATACAAAAAATAAAAAGGAAACGCAATCCAAAATCCTAACACAATCGTTTAAGGAAGCAATTTTTTCTTTAGAAAATCAATTAGGTTCTGGTGTAAATCAGTGGAAATGGAAAAAAGTACACCAAGTAGCTTTTCAGCATCCGTTAGGCAAAATAAAATTATTAAGTAAATTTTTTGATATAGGTTTCTTTCCCATTGCTGGCAGCAATGAAGTTATTAATAACCAATTTTTTACTTACACAGACGATGCCTTACTGCAAGTAAAAGGAGGTCCTTCCACACGTCGTATCATTGATTTTTCGGATATAGAAAACAGTTGGAGCGTATTACCAACAGGGCAATCAGGCAATCCGATCAGCAAGCATTATTATGATCAGGCTGATTTATTTGTAAAAGGAAAATTCCGAAAAATGAAACTCAATAAAGCTGAAATTATCAAAACATCAAGCAAGTTGGTTTTCAAACCAAAAAAAACTAACACAGATTTCACAAATTAGCACAAATTATTTTATCAGTAAAAATACATTCCCTTTTAGAAGGCTTTATCTGTGTCAATTTGTGAAAATCTGTGTTTAAATAATTAAATTTGCAAAATTGTTTTACTAAAATTAAATGCAAACTCCTCAAAAAATTGCTGTTGTTGGCTCGGGTTTAGTCGGTACTTTATTGGCGATTTATCTCAAAAAACAAGGACATACTGTGCATGTTTACGACAGAAGTCCAGATATTCGAACAGTCGAATTTTCGGGTCGTTCTATCAACTTGGTAATGTCAAATCGTGGTTGGAAAGCAGTTAAAGATGTTGGATTAGATGATGAAATTCGTAAAATTGGAATTTCGGTCGATAAAAGAGCCATTCATTTACAGGACGGAAAACTCAACTACCAATATTATGGCAAAGATGGCGAAGCAATTTTCTCGTTATCAAGAGGAATTTTAAACCGAAAAATGATTGATTTGGCCGAAGCAGAAGGAGTAGAATTCTTTTTCGAGCATAAAATTTGGGATGTTACTTTGGCAACGGCAACCCTCCACATTGGCGACACCGAAAACGGATCATGGACTGAACTGAAATACGACAAATGTTTTGGTGCCGATGGTGCTTTTTCTAGAATTCGTCACAGAATGCAGCGTCAAAGTATGTTTGACTATTCGCAAGAATTTATGAAAATTGGCTACAAAGAACTTCATATTCCCGCCAATGCTGACGGAACACACAAGATTGATAAAAACTCTTTACACATCTGGCCTCGCGGGAATTTTATGCTTATGGCTTTGTCAAATTTAGACGGAAGTTTTACCTGTACTTTATTCATGCCTTTTGAGGGTGAAAATTCATTTCAACAATTAAAAGGCGAAGCTACTTTAATCGATTTCTTTGCCCATTATTTTCCCGATACAGTAGCGGTGATTCCTGATTTGGTAGAAGATTTTTTCAAAAATCCAACCAGTTATTTAGTAATGACAAAATGTTTTCCTTGGACATTTGAAGATAAAGTGGCACTCATTGGCGACGCGTCACACGCTATTGTTCCGTTCTACGGACACGGAATGAATGCTGGTTTTGAAGATATCACTATTTTGAATGAAATGATTATCAAATATGGTGATGATTGGAAAACAATTTTTGAAGAATATCAAAAATCGCGTAAACCCAATGCCGATGCGATTGCCGAATTATCGTTCAGAAATTTTACAGAAATGAGTGCTAAAACTGCTGACGAAAAATTTTTATTACAAAAAAAAATAGAAAAGTGGTTTTCTGAAAAACATCCCAACAAATGGATGCCGTTGTACAGCCGAGTAACTTTCAGTTTACAACCTTATTCAGATGCTTTGGCTATTGGTGATTTCCAAAATAAAATCATGGAAGAGGTCATGAAACTGCCCAATATTGAAGCAAAATGGAATAGCGAGGAAATAGAAAACAAAATTATAGTGTTATTGAAATAACAAAAGTTTCTGGTTAAAAGTTATTTCACAGAGATTCATAAAGCATCTCAAAGACTCACAGAGATTTGAATTAGTTAACTTTAAAATTTACTTTGTGTAACTCTGCATCTTCTCAGTGTGTCTCTGTGTAATAGTTATGATTATTGCTCCCGATGCACTTTATTAAAATCGAATGCTGGTTTGCAAATTGCAATATATTCACAAGGTTCGTCAAACGGATTAGAATATTGCACGCGAGTATTCCTTTCAATTTTTATAGATTGTCCAGCTTCTAGAACTATAATTTTGCCTTCTATTATAAATTGCTTTTTTCCAGAAATAATATAAGTATACTCCTCAAACTCGGGCGTTTGATAGGGTTCCCTCCATTTTGGCGGTGCAATCATATGTGCAATCGAAATTTCAGAATTACCACTCGTTGGAATTCCATGATGTTCTTCGATAAGTTTACCATCGTTTGTTGGCACAACGAATGGTGATTTTTGGATGAAATATTTTTTCATAATTATTTTTGTTAAAGCATAAAGATTTTATAAAAAAAAAGTGTTTTTCGTAACCAAAAAAAGAAAGAAATTTTACAAAAAAAACAAAATTAGATTAACATATACATTTTCGACTTTTTTTTCGTTATTAATAATAATTCATTTCATGTTTATGACTTTTTGGGGTATTACACAAGCTTGTTTGAAATGGTTTAAGAATTAAATTTAAAAGAATTATGATGCAATAAGATTAAAAGTAAAAAAAGTTTTTTTATTTCAACTAAAAAATTAAATTTGTTCCCAATCAAGTTTATTAACAACTATAATTTATAAATTATTAAAACTATTAAAATTTAAAAAAATGGCAAACGTTAAAAAAGAAGGCGGTTCAAAAAGTGTTGGTATGATTTCAGGAATCATTATCGTAGCATGTATTTTTGTTGGGTGGATTATATGGTATTTCGTGATGGGCAGCGGTACTAATTTTGAAGGCGGATTAAATACCGGTCACCCGCTTCCAGGAAATTATTTAGCCATGGTTTACAAAGGTGGTCCAATAGTACCCGTTTTAATGGGATTATTGTTGATGGTAATTGTATTTTCGTTTGAGCGTTATTCAGTTATTTCAAAAGCATCAGGAAAAGGAAATTTAGATGCATTTATGAAAACAGTTCAGGGCGATATCAAAGGAGGAAAAATTGATGAAGCTATTAATGCATGTGACAAACAACAAGGATCTGTTGCCAATGCCGTAAAATCAGCTTTAATAAAATATCAGGAAGTGAAAAAAGAAGGTTTTACCAGCGAAGAAGCTGCTGAAACTATTCACAAAGAAATAGAAGAAGCTACTTCACTAGAAATGCCAATGTTAGAAAAAAACCTAACCATACTTTCTACACTAGTAGCACTAGGAACTCTTGCAGGATTGTTGGGGACAGTAACCGGAATGATTAAAGCATTTGGTGCATTAGCTTCTGCTGGAACACCAGATCAAGCAGCTTTGGCAAATGGTATTTCTGAAGCGTTGATTAATACAGCTACAGGAATTTCTACATCAGCTTTAGCTATTGTAACGTACAATTTTTTTACATCCAAAATCGATACATTGACTTATTCAATTGATGAAGCAGGGTCAACAATCGTGAATACTTACAGAAAATTTAGAGGCAGTTTAAAATCATAATACAATGTTAGAAATTTCTAATAATTGTACTAAAATCAATAACAATGGCTAAAGTAAAAATGTCAAAAAAAGCAACGTCCATCGACATGACGGCTATGTGTGACGTGGCTTTTCTTTTGCTCACCTTTTTTATCTTGACGGCAACGGCAAAAATGCCCGAACCATTACCAGTAGATACACCTTCCTCCACTGTGCAAACAAAACTGCCAGAAACAGGTTTGGTAACCATAACGGTAGGGAAAAGCGAGGGCAAAGAACAAGTGTTTTTTGGGATGAAAGATAGAGCGATTCGTTCTGGAGCGCTTGCTTATATGGCACAGAAATATAAAGTGACTTTTACTGACGCAGAAAAAACACAATTCGAGCTTGTAGATGAGTTTGGTGTTCCTGTTGAAGGATTAAAGCAATTACTTGCCATGAAAGGTGCTGATAGAGCTAAAAAAGGAGTCCAACCCGGAATTCCCTCTGATTCTATAGCAATAAAAGCCAATAACAATCAGTTACAAGATTGGATACAAGGAGCCAGAAAAGCAAATATTGATAATGGAGGTACTAAAGAACTCCAATTTGCCATCAAAGGCGATGCTAAAGAAGAATATCCTCAAATCAAAAGAGTGATGGATATTTTACAAGACCAAAAAATCAATAGCTTTAATTTAGTTACTGGTTTAAGAGGAAAAGACTATTAATATAACAACTATTATAAAATGGCTGAATTAAATACCGGCGACTCCGGCGGCAAAGGCGGCAAAGTAAGAAGTAAAAAATCCAATGCAAAGGTAGACTTAACTGCCATGGTGGATTTGGCTTTCTTATTAATTACATTCTTTATGCTGACTACTTCTTTATCAAAACCCCAATCCATGGATTTGGGTTTGCCCGATAAAGAAGACAAAAAAACGCCTCCAAAGGATATAAAAGTGGATCAAAAAAGAACCATGACCATTATCATGGGGAAAGACAATAAAATCAAATGGTTTCACGGTTTATTAGAAACTCCGGAACCAGGTGGTGCACCAACCGATGCCGTTTATGGAAAAAATGGTTTGAGAAAAGAAATCTTGAAAAGAGTGGTTTCTGTTAATGAGTATGCCAAAACCAAACCTACTTACAAAAACGGAGACGGATTGATAGTCATTATAAAGCCTAGCAAAAAATCTACTTACAGAAATTTGGTGGACATTTTGGATGAAATGGCCATTTGCAAAGTGCCCACGTACGCCATTGTAAATGACATAAGTCCTGCCGAGCAAAAATTAATAGACGATATGAATAAATAATCCAGTGTTAACCAAAAATATACTAAAATGAAATTAGACTTATTTAACAAACAATGGATAGACATCGTTTTTGAAGGCCGTAACAAAGCTTACGGTGCGTATGAATTGCGTCAAGAAAACTCGAGAACAACGTTTCGTGCGCTCATTATTGGGGCGGTGGTTTTCGGATTGGCGGTAAGTGCACCACTTATCATAAGCTTAATTCCAGATTTTTCAAAAAAAGATGCGTCGTTGGATCAAAAAATCGTAACCATCAAGTTACCTCCAAAAGAACAACCCAAAGATCTTCCACCACCACCACCACCGCCACCAAAAGTAGATCAGGTGAAGTTTGTAAAGCCGGTAGTAGCAAAAACAGAAGAAGTGGTTGAAGACCCACCAAAAGTGGAAGATATCAAAGATAAAAAACTAGGAGCTGAAACCGTGAAAGGAGATCCAGATGCACCTTTGACAGTTGAACCAGTGGGTAACGGACCTAGTGTAACGGCAGAGGATAATACTATTTACAACAGCGCAGGTATAGAGGTTAATGCTGCTTTTCCTGGTGGTTTGGATAAATTTTACAAATTTGTGGGTAAAAATTTCCAAGTTCCCGAAGAAGATGGTTTAAAAGGAAAGGTATTTGTAACTTTTGTTGTTGAAAAAGATGGCTCGCTTACAGATATTAAGGTAATCAGGGACATTGGTTACGGTACAGGAAAAGAAGCCATAAGAGTGCTAAAATCTTGTCCAAGATGGAATCCTGGAGAACAAAATGGTAAAAAAGTGAGAGTGTTATATTCGTTGCCAATTTCTATTCAATCAGGAGAATAAATGATTGCAAAACTCGTTGAAAACTTTCAGAAGAAATCGCTCAAAGAGCGGTTTCTTCTCGTTATAGGCATTTTGTTTTTTTTGATTTATTTAACTTTGGGTTTAATCATTATTTTTTGGAAGTCCTTACCTTTAGCATTAGAATACAAATACAGAATTGTTTTCGGAATAATACTCATTGTATATTCTTTTTTACGATTTTTGCGTTTTTTTAATAAAGAATAAAATTTAGAAATGAATAAATCATCTAAAGCACACATTGGTTTACTGGTGTTAATTCTATTATTTGTTTTTTCTTGTCAAAAGAAACAAGAAGCAAACACTGATACTATTATTGAGGGAAAGGCAACTATTTATGTGGATGAATCTGTTTTTCCAATCATAGAAGACGAACAAGCTGTTTTTGAAACAGAGTATAAAGCCAAATTGTATTTGGTTTCACAATCAGAAAACGAAATTGTGAATGCACTGCTCATGGATTCTGCAAAAATTGCTGTTCTCACCCGAGAACTTTCGGCTCAAGAGATTAAAGCTTTTAAAGCCAAAAAGATTTACCCAAGAACTACGCCTTTTGCTATTGATGCGGTTGCTTTTATTAGAAATAAAACTGCCAAAGACACGTTGATGGTTATGTCAGATGTTGTTGATTTTGTAAATGGTAAAACTTTCCCCAATATAAAAGGATTGGTTTTTGACAATGCCAATTCTAGTACTGTGCGCTATCTTTCTAAAGTTTTAGGAATATCATTCGTAAATCAAAAAAATATTTTTTCTTTAAAAACAAATGAACAGGTCATAAAATATATGGCAAATAATGTGGGAATGGTTGGAATTATTGGGATAAATTGGATATTTCAACCACCTTTAGAGCTGCAAGAGTTTGTAGATAAAGTTGATGTGTTGAGTGTTCAAGACAAAAATAAATTGGAATATTTTTTTCCAACACAAGACAATCTGGCCATGGGTAAATATCCTTTGGCACGCCGTTTGTATATCATCAACTGTCAGGGATATTCTGGACTAGGAATGGGATTTGCTTCCTTCCTAGGCGGGGAAAGAGGACAACGAATCATTTTGAAATCGGGTTTAGTTCCTGAAAGAACTCCTAGCAGAAAAATCATGATTAGAAACACAATTACTAAAGATAAAAATTAAATAGAGATGAATAAGTTTAAAATTTTCAGCCTAGCGTTACTAACAACTACCATTGCAAAAGCACAAGATTTAGAGCCTGCAAAAAAAGCATTAGATGCCGAACAATTTGAGAAGTCAAAATCGTTGTTGAAATCAGTTATACAAGCGAAACCTAGCAATGGAAAAGCTTTTTTCTTATTAGGAAACATTTACTTGAAACAAAATATTACGGATTCTGCAACTGTATATTTTCAAAAAGGACTTTCTTCAGCCGATGGTGCTAGATTGAACACTATTGGGCTTGCCCAAATAGATTTGGATGCAAACAATAAAGCGGCAGCGCTAACAAAATTTGATTTGGTTACTAAAGAGCTACGAAAAAAAGACATCGAAGAATACATATATATTGCTCGTGCTTATATGAATGCTGATAAACCTGATTTTAAAAGTGCGATTGCTGTTTTGACAAAAGTTCAGACAACTAATCCTAATGATGCACAAGTGCAACTAGCCCTAGGCGATGCCTATTATGGCGATAAAAATCAAAATGATTCGTATGTAGCTTACAGAAATGCCTATCAATTTGATGGTACTTTAATAAGAGCAAAAATGCAACTTGGAGTTTTGTTAAAGGGCGCAAAAGCTTATACCGAAGCCGTAAAAGCCTTCAACGAAGTTATAGCGATTAATTCTAATTATGGTCCAGTGTATCGAGAACTTGCAGAAACGTACTATTTGTGGGGAAACAATATTCCAAAAACCTACGATGAAAATATTCAAAAAGCATTGAGTTTTTATGAAAAATACTTGACGTTGACTGATTATTCTATTACTTCTCGTATGCGTCACGCAGACTTTTTAATCCTTGCCAAAGATTACAAATCACTAGAATTAGAAGCTAATAAAATGAAAGAGTTAGACGGAGTAAATCCAAGAATTCTGCGCTATTTAGGATATTCAGCTTATGAAAACGGCAATGTTGACGCAGCTTTAACTGCTTTGGAAAAGTATACCTCTAATGCGTCTAATAAAATTATTCCACGGGATTATTTGTATTTAGGTCAAGCCAAAATTAAAAAAGGAACAGCAGCTGATGGAAAAACGGTTGATCCAGTTCAGTTAGCTTCTGGAATTGCAGATTTTAAAAAAGCAGTCGAAATGGAGCCCTTGGCAGCAAATGAATTCAACGAAATTGGAAAAAAATTATACGACCAAAAAGCATTTGCAGCAGCAGCAACAGTTTTCGAAATAGCGGTTGGATATCCAAATTCAAAAAATTATTTGTTGGACAATTTCTTTTTAGGAAACGCAATTTATTATGACAATACTAGAAAGGATATTGTAAAACCAAGTCTTATAGCTTTGCAAAAAGCAGATGTCGCTTTTGGAAATGTTATCACAGCTTCGCCAACCACGCAAGATGCCTATATTTTTAGAGCAAGAACCAATAGATTATTAGAAAAAGATGATATGATGGTTACATATTACCAACAATATATTGATATTGTTACTGCAAAAGGGGACGCAGAAGTGACAAAAAACAAAGCAAAATTCATTGAAGCATATAACAACATGGCGGCAAGTTTTGCTAATACCGATAAAGCCAAAGCAAAAGAGTTATTCAATAAAACGTTAGCGCTTGATCCAGCAAATGCTTATGCACTTGAAGCTATAAAGTTGTTGAAATAAAATAATTATGACTTTTACTTGTGCCGTCTCATTACAATTGAGACGGTTTTTTTGTAAATTAAAGTTGTATCGCCAGTACATTTTTATGCTTTGGCGAGTGTATGGTATATAATTACATAATTTTTGATTTTTTGAAAATCGACCTTACTTTTTGAAATCCTACCTGTTTTGAGAATGTAATAACTTATTTTAAATAAATTCTTGTCAAAAATTAATTTTTCATCTTTTTTTCTTAATAAATAAATCATGAAAACAACCATTTTAACAGTTGTTTGACGGTATTTTTACAAAAAAAGATTACTAATTTATGCGAAATAACTTTTATAAAAAGTGCGGAACATTTTTTAAACTGCATTTCAACGACAAAAAATGTATTTCATCTAATTTTAAAATAATGTTATTAAAAGGTTTGCGTAAAATTAATTTTAGTCAAGTCCAGATAGTAACTTTCCATTCTAAAATTTTAATTAATAAATATGTACAAAAATTACGCTTCTTTGGTAATGGGTAGGGATACTCAACTTAGAAAAGAAAAAAATTCAGCTTGTAGCTATTTTAGAACGTCTTTAAAAGGAATCCTTGTTTTAGCGGTGGTACTTTTGAGCAATTTCAGTGCTTTTGCGCAACCATCTGTATTATTTACTGGACTCACATCGACTACTCCATCACCAACCAACTTTCGTTTTTCTTTAAATACGGTCGGCGGTTTTCGTCAGGCTCGTTTTCAAGCTAACCAAAGTGTTGGAGCAAGCACGACAGGATGGGCTTTCCATGTAGGTACTCCTGGTGCACCAAATTATAGTCCAAGCTGGCGTCCATTGAGTGGAGGTAATACTCTTGCAATCAATACATATATTCCTACCACTTTTGCGAATGGTGCCAAGTATAGTGCAGGCGGCGGCGGAACTGATGGTTTATTGCCTGCTATTACCAGCGGCAATTACTACACTTTTAATGTAAGTGCCAATGCTTCTGCAGATAATGTTATGCAGTTATTGGAAACTAACTTTAATCCGGTTACTATTTCTAGTGTTACAGCAACTACGCCATCAGCTTCCAACAATGCTGTATTGGTGACTGTTACCACTTCTGCTGCTCCGTCCGCGGGCGAATTTGTATATGTGCGCTATTCAACTAACAGTTATAGTTCCTCTACATTAGTGCCTATTACTTTTAATGGAACTACTGGAACGGCAATAATCCCAAACCAAGCATTGGGTGCTGTAAGTTATTATATTTATTCAAGTAACAAAAGTTTTGCTGCCATAAATACAGATGTCACAGGAAACGGTCAAGGTGCTCATGACATGGCTACTTTAAATCTAAACAATAATGGTGGCAGCAATTACTCTTACACTCAAGTGGCTGGTACGCCTACAAACTTTGCAGGTGTATACGTAGTTCCGTCAACTTCGTATGCAACCATTGCCGCCTTTAATACTGCGCTTACTGCAGGAACAGTAACTGGGGCAGTAACTTGCTATGTAGACGCATCTGCTACAGCTTACACAGAAACTGCAACTGCAGGAGGTATTTCTATAACTAAAACTGGTACGGTTTTAAATACCATTACCATAAAAAAACAAGGTAGCAATGCGGCTACCATCACAGCATTTACACCTCAAGTATCAGGAAATATTAATGATGCCATTTTTAAAATTATCGGGGCTGATTATATTACTATTGATGGATTAACAATGCAGGAAAATAGCGCAAATACTACTACTACTACTGCATCAAACAATATGACAGAATTTGGGGTGGCATTGTTTTATACTTCATTGACTGATGGAGCTCAAAACAATACTATACAAAATTGTACTATTTCTTTAAACAGAACTAACCTTAATACATTTGGTATTTATAGTAATACAAGACACAGTGCAACTGCTGTTACTACCTCAGCAGAGGTTACAGCGGCAACTGGTTCTAATAGTAATAATAAAATATATGCTAACTCCATAAGCAATGTTAACTATGGTATTGTATTTATTGGTGCTGGTACTATTATTGCTGCAATTGATAATGGTAATGATATAGGAGGTGCATCGGTATTAACTGGTAACACTATAACCAATTGGGGCGGGGGTGCCGCATTTAGTAGCTATATTTCTTTAACAGGTAGCAACTATTGTGTTTTTAGTAATCAACAGATAAATGATAATATTGCTTTCAATACTATTACAAGTGCAACTTTAGCGCAATTAGTCACAACAGGAGGAATTTTAAAAAATTATTCCGTAGCATCTCCAACTACTGGTACCATTACTACGACAATAAATAACAATACAGTTTCTGTTACCAATAATCCAAGTGCAGCAACCACAGGTGGTATTGTAGGTATCAATAATCAAGGATTAACACCATTGTTAGCTACTGCCACTATGAGCATAAATAACAATACCGTTCAAAACTGTGTTTTGGGTGGAAGTACTTCTACAACCAATGGTATTACGGGTATAACAAATTCATCGGTTCCTGGCACGATGAATATGACAGGAAACAATGTAATCAATAATGCGATTACAGCCACTACAGCCACTAGTGGTACCAACCTGGGTATATCAAACAGCGGTGCTGCTAATACTGTTAATTTGAATAGTAATATTGTTAGAAGCTTGGCATCTACAGCAACTTCAGGACAAATTCAAGGAATAGTTAATACAGGTGCAGTTGTTAATGCATTAAACATAAATAATAATGCTCTTGGTAATGCAACAAGTGGATTTTTCTCGACCTCGACTGCTACAAGTGGTAGTCTTTTTGGAATATCAACTTCTGGTGGAGCACCAACATGCGCTTTGTCTATCCAAACAAATGATTTTAGAGGTATGACCTATAATGTAGCAGCTTCTGCTGCTCATACTTATATTATTAATAGTAGCGCAACTCTCTCTCAAAATATCAGCAGCAATACATTTACAAATCTTAATGTTAATACAACAGGGAATATAATATTTATCAGCAATAGCGTTACAGTGCCTGCAACGGGTACTCAAACAATTAATAGTAATTCGATTGTTACTGCTTTTAATAAAACAGGTGCAGGAGGTACAATTACACTTTGCACTTCTTCTGCTTCTTCTGCAGCTGGGGCAACTATTACTCATAATAGTAATAACTTCTCTAACATAACTGTTACAGGTGCTACTACAATAGCAGGCTGGATAAGCACGGATGGTGGTACTGCCAACAAAACTTATAATGGTAATACATTTAACAATTGGACAGGTGGTTCTTCCTCTATTACTGCAATGAGCTGTTCTTTTGGTGGTGGAAATGGTGGAAATGGAAACGTTTTGTCAAATAACACTATTACCAATATAACAGGGACTGGCTCAATAATAGGAATTAATTTAGGAATTTCTGGTACAACGCATACTGCAAACAATAATACTATTACTGGTTTATCTTCAACAGGAACTGGTGGTGCAGTTACAGGTATTGCAAGTTCTGCTCCAACTGGAAATATATTTTCTAATACTATTAATTCACTTTCTTCCACAAGTACTTCATCCATTGTTGCTGGTATAACATCATCTGGTACTACAGCACAAATCTTTCAAAATACCATTAATACACTTTCATGTGTAGGTACTACTTCGGGTGTAACCAACGGTATTATGGTTACTGCAGGGACTACAGCCAACGTTTATAAAAATAAAATATACGACCTGTCAACCACCGGTGCTTTTGCATCTACTCCAGGTGTGAATGGTATTGTATTATCTGGAGGAACGACAGTTACCGCATATAATAATTTAATTGGTGATTTAAAAGCAACAGCTGCCATTTCTACTGATGCTATTCGAGGAATTAGTATTACATCTACAACTACTTCTGCTAATTATAATATATACTACAATACAGTACATTTAACGGGCACTTCTAGTGGTGCCAATTTTGGTACTTCAGGTATTTTTCATGCAGCAAGCACCACTGCAACTACTGCTACATTAAATTTAAGAAATAATATTATTGTTAATAATTCGACCGCTGTTGGTACTGGAACAGTAACTTGTTTCCGTAGAAGTGCTGCTGCTACTTTAGGAAATTATGCATCTACTTCAAATAATAACCTTTTTAGTAGTGCTACCGGTTCGATAATGAATGATGGAACCACGGCATTTACATTAGCAACTTTTAAAGCTGCAGTTGCGCCAAGTAGAGATGCGGCTTCTGTCACTGAAACAGTTTCTAATACAGCAGGTACTTTTTTCCAAAGTTTTGCTGGTGCTAATGCTGGTTTCTTACACCTCGTAAACGGATTATCCACGCAAGCAGAAAGTGGAGCAGCAAACATTGGCACCTTTACAGATGACTATGATGGTCAAACACGACAAGGAAATGCAGGATATGTTGGTACAGGAACAGCACCAGATATTGGCGCTGATGAATTTACAGGTTCTGCACCCCTACCAGCCATTGTGCTGTCTGCCAATGACATAGTAGCGGGCAGTTTAACTCCTGGCACCAATAATAGTCCTATTTACAGTTTTGCTATTTCTTCGTCAGTAGCTAATGCAAATCTTACCGGACTCACAATTACTACCACAGGAAGTTATTTATCAGCAGATGTAACTAACCTAAAAGTATATTATCAGGCGACAACACCTTTTGTATTGGGGTCGGCTACTTTATTATCCACATTAACTACACCAGGTGTAGCAGGAAATAAGACATTCACATCATTTACGACAGCAACAATTTCTAGTGGAACCACAGGTTATATTTTCATTACAGCAGATATTCCTTGTGCCGCTTTAGCATCTAACACAATTGCTGTAAATGCGGTAACTACTGCTAACACTACATTTGCTGCTTCAAGTTCATTGACGGGTACAACAAATGTGGGGAATACACAAACTATTACTACACTCACTCTAAATAATGCTACTGCCGCTGGTGCATCTGTTGCTGGTGGTTCGTCCTCTGTTTCATGGACTAACCCAACTGGATGTTTCAATGAAGTATTGATAGTGGCACGAACTGGTTCAGTTAATGATGGCACTCCTTCAGGAGATGGTAGTGCCTACACAGGCAATCTTGCATTTGGTTCCGGAACAGCTCTGGGAAGTGGCTTTGTTGTTTATAAAGGCTCGACTTCACCACAAGTGGTGACAGGACTTACCAATGGAACACAATATTTCTATAAAATATTTACAAGGCTTGGTACGACCTGGAGCAGTGGCGTAGAAGTAAGTGCAACACCTTTAATTGTTTATTGCACACCAGCATCTTCAGCAGCAACAACTTATATCAGTAACGTTACTACTAGTGGTGGCGTTACTAATCTTAATAACACATCAGTTTATACTACAGGTGGTTATATCAACTACACTGCGGTGACACCAACCATAAACCAAACCCCTAGTAGTGCTGTGAACTTTAGCGTTTCCATTGTGGGTGGTACAGCTGGAATTGCGATTTTTGTAGATTGGAATAATAATGGCTTGTTTACTGATGCTGGTGAAACTGTCTATAACTCCGCAGCATTTATAAGTGGACCAGCAACAGGTTCATTTAGTGTCCCAGGCGGCCAGGCAGTAGGTAATTATAGAATGAGAGTGGTTACTGATTTTAATGCTACTTCTCCTTCATCTTGTACATTCAGTGGAACTCGTGGAGAAGCTGAAGATTATACCTTTATTGTTTCTGCACCAGTGGTTCCTACAATAACGCTAGCTGACAATACGGTTACAGCGGCAAATATCCTTCAGGGAAGCACTAATAACAGGCTATACAGTTTTGCTCTCTCACCAACAGTTGCAAACGCAACTTTGACAGGCTTAACTGTAACAACAAATGGTACGTATATTTCTGCAGACGTAACAAACTTAAAAGCATGGTACCAGGCTACTTCTACTTTCAATGCAGGGACAGCTACTTTGCTTTCTACCTTAACTACACCTGGTGTAGGTGGTTTAAAAACATTCCCATCTTTTGCTTCACAAACCATAGCAAATGGAGCTACTGGGTATATCTTTATTACTGCTGATACCCCATGTGCTGCAATAGTAGCTAACACTATTGCTATCAATGCAGTTAACGGAACTAACACTAACTTCTCATCAGGAACTGCTACAGGAACTTTATCTGCAGGAAATACGCAAACTATTGCATCGGCAGTACCAAATAATGCTACGGCGGTTTCGGCTACTACGGTAAGCGGCACTACAGTTTCAGTAGCATGGACAGCACCAACTGGTTGTTACAACGAGGTAATGATTGTTGCTGCGCCGGCAGCCAATACAGGTTCACCAACAGGTGATGGAACAGCGTACACAGCCAGTCTAGTTTATGGAAGCGGTACAACATTAGGTAACGGATTTGTGGTATATAAAGGAACAGCCTCCCCACAAACCATTACTGCATTAACAAGCTTCACGACTTATTCATTCAAGATATTCACTCGTTTGGGAACCACTTGGACTTCAGGAGTAGAAGTAACAGGAACACCACATCCTTATTGTACTGCTGGATTGCATAGTAGCAATTCAAATTTGGTAACCAATGTGACCCTAACGGGAACCACTTTAAACTCTTCTAATGGAGTTGGAACAAATGGATACCAGTTTATTTCACCAACACCCGCCTCAAATACGGCAACCGTACAATCCGGTTTTTCTTATCCTGTAACACTAGCTACAACTGGTTCACCAACGCAGGTAGCTATTTGGGTCGACTTTAATGCAAGTGGAATTTTTGAAAGTTCCGAATATTTCCTATTAACTCTTGGGACTGGTACCGCTACGGGCACAATTGTGGTTCCTGGAGGTGCAACTTTAGGAAATGTAGGTTTGAGAATGAGAGCAAGAGGTGCTACCTTTACAAGTTCTGATGCGTGTTCAGCTTTTGCTTCTGGAGAAACAGAAGATTATATAATAACAATCGCCGCACCACCAGCACCAACAATTACCTCTTTAGGTTCTACTAGTGGTTGTGCCGGGACGTCTATTACTATAAACGGTACGAATTTAAGTGGAGCAGTAGCATCTAATGTGACTATTGGGGGTACAGCAGTTTCTTCCATCACTTCTAATAACGGTAGTGTACTGGTTGCTATAATTGGTACAGGAACTACTGGAAACGTTTCGGTAACCACAGCCGGAGGAACTTCAACCGGACCAACCTTTACGGTTAATCTTGCACCTACCACAACTTGGGCAACTGCAACAGCTAATCTTTGTACAAGTACAAGTATACAAACACCAACTTTAAGTTATTCAGCATCAACCAATAGCCCGGTAACTTACAGTATTACTTGGAATGCTTCACCAACTAATAGCTTTGTAGGTGTTACCGATGCAAGCTTTGCAGGCACTGCAGGTGGAGGTGCCATAAATATTTCGGTGCCATCCAATACCAATGCAGGAACGTATACGGGAACTATTTCAGTAAAAAATGCTGCTGGTTGTGTGAGTACAGGAACGCAAAATTTTACAGTAACATTAAATCAATCACCTACAGGTGTGACGGCAATTGCTACTCCTACAGCATTATGCGCTGGAGGTAATATTGCTTTAACTTCTGGATTTACTGCATCATCTTTAGCAGGTGCAGGTATGACTGCTTATACTGCATCAAGAACGATAGCAACTAGCTATACTTCAATAATTCCAGCCACTCCTATTACAACATGGCGTAATGGTGTAAGTACAGATGATAATTTAAGCGATAATCAACCAATAGGATTTAGCTTCAATTATAACGGTACTGCTAATACAAATTTTAGGGTTAGTACCAATGGTTTTATAACTTTTAATACCTCATCTTCTGCTATCGGAAGTGGAACAGGTGCTTATGGATATTCTAATAGCTGGACTGTTGCATCGGGCGGACTAATGGTGGCTCCTAATTGGGACGACCTTCAAACCGCAGGTAATCTTGGGACGTTGGCTGACTTAAATAATAGTATAAATTATACTACTACTGGAACGACAGGTAGCAGGGTTTGTACAATTGAATGGTTTAATATGCAGGATTTCGCGACAAATTCCAATGCGAGTTATAATTTTCAGGTTAAACTATATGAGATAGATAATCATATTGAATTTGTTTATGGTACGATGACACAAAGCTCTAATACGCCATCAATTTCTTACTCATTAGGATTGAGTGCCGCTACTGTGAGTGCAACTCCAGTTGCTGCAGAATTGTTAAGTCAAACTACTTCAAATACAGGAGCTTTCGGGTTTACAAATCAGAACTCTTTAGCTACCATACCAGCAAGTAACACTACAAATTCATTTGCCTTGCCACAGCCAGTATATTCTTGGACTGGTCCAAACAGTTTTACCAGTAGTGCTGCAAACCCTACGATAACATCAGCTACCACGGCTGTATCGGGAGTGTATAATTTAGTGGTATCAAATTCTGTTACTTCTTGTGCATCTGCACAAGCTAGTAGCGCAGCGGTTACGGTCAATGCGCGTCCTACCGCATCTGTGGGCGGAACTACAAGCATCTGCAGCGGTGGCAATACCTCTATTAACATAGCAGTTACTGGTTCAGGAACTATAATCGGAACGTTAAATCCAGGTTCAATTCCATTCAGTGGAGCTGCCCCTACGATTTCGGTAAATGTTTCACCAACATCTAATACCATTTATACAGTATCATCACTATCTGATGCTAATTGTTTATCTGTTGCGGGTGACCTCACAGGTTCTGCGACAGTTACAGTAAGTACTCCCGTTGATTACGCAAACTTGCAGTTCCCTGCCAATGGAAATATTTGTAGTACCGGAAGTTACACAGCTTATGGACAAGTTTATAAGGCTGGTGTCACCGAAGCAGCCGGACAAGGTTCAGGCATCACTGCTGAATTGGGCTTTAGCAGCACTAATAGTAATCCATCTACATGGACAAATTGGATTCCTGCCACTTTCAACGTGCAGTCTGGCAACAACGATGAATACCAAGCTACTCTTTCGGCATTGACTGCTGGTACTTATTATTATGCATACCGATATCAAAGCGGAGCTTGCGGATTCCAATATGGCGGCTACAATGTTACGGGTGGTGGTTTTTGGAATGGCACCACCAACGTAAGTGGTGTGCTTACAGTTAGTGCGCCATCTACCGCAGCTAGTATTTCTGGAACTACGTCCATCTGCACAGGTGCTTCTACAAACCTAGTGGTCAACATCACTGGTGGCACTTCTCCATTCACTGTAGTGATTGCCAATGGTCCAACAGTAACTAATTATGTGAGCGGAACCAATATTTCTGTTGCCCCAACTTCTAATACTACTTATTCCATAACTTCTGTGACAAGCACAGGTGGTTGTGTTGGCACAGCCAATAGTGGAGCAGCGGTGGTTACGGTCAATCCGTTACCAACAGTGACGGCAGGAAATGTATCAGGTTGTACAGGAACATCAATCGCATTAGTTGGTTCACCAGCAGGAGGTACATTTAGTGTTGCAAATCCTTATACAGGACCAAGCACCGCATATACTTATTCCTATACCAACGCAAACGGATGTTCTGCAACCAGTGCTTCGGCTACAATTACCACGAATCCGTTACCAACAGTTACTGCAGGAAATGTATCAGGTTGTGCAGGAACAGCCATTGCATTAGTTGGTTCACCAGCAGGAGGAACGTTTAGTGTTGCAAATCCTTATACAGGACCAAGCACTACGTATACTTATTTTTATACCGATGGAAACGGATGCTCAGCAGCCAGTGCTTCGGCTACAATTACCACGAATCCGTTACCAACAGTTACCGCAGGAAATGTATCAGGTTGTGCAGGAACAGCCATTGCATTAGTTGGTTCACCAGCAGGAGGAACGTTTAGTGTTGCGAATCCTTATACAGGACCAAGCACCGCATATACTTATTCCTACACCAACGCAAACGGATGCTCTGCAACCAGTGCTTCGGCTACAATTACCACGAATCCGTTACCAACAATTACCGCAGGAAATGTATCAGGTTGTGCAGGAACAGCCATTGCATTAGTTGGTTCACCAGCAGGAGGAACGTTTAGTGTTGCTAATCCTTATACAGGACCAAGCAC
>NZ_JANXUG010000086.1 GCF_025352015.1 Flavobacterium sp. | reverse complement strand
ATAACAAATCCAGTAGTAGAGAAAGCCGGCTTAAAAACAGGTGATAAATTAGTATCTATTGATGGAGAAAAAGTAGAACGCTTTTACGAATCTAATGAGAAGTTATTTTTATCGAAAGAAATTATAGTATTGCGTGATGGTAAAGAAGAAAAAGTACATTTCCCTGTAAATTTTATTGATCAATTGATGCAAGGCAAAAAAGCTTCTTTGGTTGAATTGCGAATCCCTTTTATTGTAGCCGAGGTACCGAAAAATTCTCAAAATAAAGCAGTTTTAAAGTCAAAAGATATTATTACCAGCTTTAACGGAAAACCAGTTCAGTATGCCGATGAGTTATTGGCTTCTTTAGCTTCATTAAAAGGGAAAACAATTCCTGTAATCTTAAAAAGAGACAACAAAGAAATAGCTGCTACTTTAAGGGTTAATGATAGTGCGAAAATTGGCGCTTTTTATGCCTCAAGAATTCCTTATGAAGATTACAGTAAACTAGGATTATATAAAATTAGTGAAGAAAAATTTAGTTTCGTTCAGTCAATTCCTGTGGGTATTCATAAAGGATTTGCTCAATTAAAGAGTTATGGAAAACAATTGAAAGCCATATTTTCACCGAGCACGGGAGCGTATAAAGGCGTAGGCGGCTTTGCTGCTATCTTCAATATTTTCCCAAAAACTTGGAGTTGGGAAGCATTTTGGGGCATCACGGCTTTATTATCTATTATGCTTGGAGTCATGAATTTATTGCCCATTCCAGCGCTAGACGGAGGTCATGTGATGTTTTTGTTATACGAAATAATCAGTGGTAAAACACCTAGCGATAAGTTCCTCGAAAGAGCCCAAATGGTTGGTTTTGTTTTACTTATTTCTTTACTGCTGTTTGCCAATGGTAATGATATTTACAAGGCTATTTTTAATAAATAATGTTTTTTTGAATAAAAATTAGAAATTGTTTGTGAAAAATAAAAATCATTATATCTTTGCACCGCTTTAAAAGTGAATTACACTTTCCTTCTTAGCTCAGTTGGTTAGAGCATCTGACTGTTAATCAGAGGGTCCTTGGTTCGAGCCCAAGAGAGGGAGCAAAAAAGAGTAACATAACAATGTTGCTCTTTTTTTATGATTACTATTTTAATAAAATATCACAATTTCTAGAGCTAGTCTTGGCTATAAATCTTCCAAACGCCAAATCTTACTTTTGCACGTTTGTCAGCATAAAAAAATTAATCTACGTTAAAAAATATTTATATTATATTTACGCCTTAACAAAATTATTTAGGTATGGTAAGTAACAAATTTGTAGAAACGTTATTTGAAAAAAAAATAGTTCAAGATGAAGCTCTTAATGATATCCCATTACATTCGGGAGTATCTGAAAAAGACGGCGAATTTTTACAAAAAATCATTTTAGAAAATAAATTTAAAAATACTCTTGAAATAGGCTGTGCCTTTGGGATTTCATCTTTGTACATTTGCGCAGCAAGTTCGCAAAACGAAGATTATTCTCATACCATTATCGATGCTTTTCAAACAGACTGGAAAAACATCGGGGTTTTGAACTTGAAAAGAGCTGGTTTTACTTCTTTTGAACTTATTGAAAATTTATCCGAAATAGCTTTACCTCAATTGCTTGATAAAAATAAAAAATATGACTTCGCCTTTATTGATGGTTGGCATACGTTTGATCATGTGATGATAGATTTTTTCTACATCAACAGAATGCTTGAAGTAGGCGGTGTAATAACTTTTCATGATTTGGATATGCCCAGTCAAAAGAAACTTTTTCGGTATATCTTAAATTATCCATGTTATGAGTTTTTAGACTCTGTAAACGATATCCCTACTAGTAAAACTCTAAATGTTCGCATTAAAGAAGCTTTTTTTGTGCTTCCTTTAAAATTGTTGAGCACTATAGTTCCGAAAAGAATTAGGTATGAACTTTTTTCGGGTGAAATTTTAAAAAGTAACGAAAAACTAGGATTAGATGGTACCGTGCTAGCTATAAAAAAAACAAAAGAGGATGATAGAGACTGGAGATGGTTTGAGGATTTTTAAACTACTGTATGTTAACTTCATTTAGACAATTCCATTTTATATAAACGTTTACGAAATCGTTATTGTAAATACGTTAACTAAAGATTAGCTTAAATTGACTTCTAATTTGTTAAATAGTCGTTAAAAAATTCTTTCTATTCTTTATTTGAAAGTTACATTTGCAGACAAAAATGATGAAAGCAATATCATATCTCCTTTTTTTAAACTTGTCATTATCCAATGCTTGTTTGGCGAATGTAATGGTTTCAAATGCTGTTGAACTACAAACATTTCAAAAAGAAAACATTAACCATTTTGATTTTTCTCAAAACACAACTTTCGATTATAAAAATGATGTGTTCAATTATTCTGATGACAATGACGATTATGAATGTGATGAACATGAAACACCTTTAAAAGTAAAATTGATTATTTTTAGTACCTATTTTTCTAATAATAATAAACCAATGGCACGGTGGTACGCAACTAAAGATTTTTGTAATAACAAATACAATCATGTCAATTTTTCGCGTCTTCCTCGTTTTGATTACATTTCACTCAAAGTACTTCGTCTTTGATTTTTAAGTTTTATTCTGTTAAAAAAAATTGTTTCCCTCTAAAAAACAATCAGCATCCAAATAAAAATTTTATTTAGTAAACCATGAAAAAGCTCGTATTGCTAATTGGCATCAGTGTGGCATTAAACATAACAAGTTGTGCCAAAAAACAAGAACAAAAAGAAGATACTGGTAAATTTACAGTTACCAATCCTGTACTTATGGATACTATGTTTACCAAAGAATATGTATCGCAAATCAAATCCGTACAAAACATCGAAATTCGAGCACAAGAAAAAGGCTTTCTGCAAAATATTTATGTAGACGAGGGTCAGTTTGTAAATACTGGTCAAGTGTTATTTCGTATTATGCCCAAAATTTATGAAGCCGAATTGCTAAAAGCACAAGCAGAAGCTAAAGCTGCTGAAATAGAATTGAAAAATGCCAAAGCACTAGCCGACAAAAATATTGTTTCTAAAAGCGAGCAAGCAGTTGCCCAAGCCAAATTTGATCAGGCCAATGCAGAAGTCTCTTTGGCGAAACTACATTTGTCCTTTACTGAAATCAGAGCTCCATTTGCGGGAACCATAGATAGAATTCCTAAAAAAATTGGAAGTCTTATTGATGAGGGAGAATTATTGACAACACTCTCTGATAATACTCAAGTATTTGCTTATTTTAATGTATCTGAACCCGAATATATTCAATACCAAACTGATATAAAAGATCGTGGCGATAGCACCGTAAGCTTACTATTGGCAAATGGAGAAACATTGAAATATAAAGGAAAAGTAGAAGTCATCGAAAGTGAATTTAATAATGAAACTGGAAATATTGCTTTTAGAGCAAAATTTCCAAATCCAGATAAATTGTTAAAGAATGGTGAAACAGGTAAAGTTTTGATGACTGTGCCTATAAAAAAAGCTGTAATAATTCCGCAAAAAGCCACTTATGAAATACAAGATAAAAAATATGTTTTTGTAGTAGATAAAAATAATGTGGTAAAATCGAGGGAGATAAAAATTACAGGTGAGCTCCCTGATTTATATGTAGTTAAAAGCGGTATCACTATTTCTGACAAAATATTACTCGAAGGTGTTCAAAAAGCTACTGATGATGAGAAAATAAAGTATGAGTATCAAAATCCGAAAGAGGTTCTTTCTCATTTGAAAATAAAAGCAGAATAGCCCTAAACCTTAAATCTTAAATCCATGTTTAGTAAATTTATACAAAGACCTGTTCTTTCAATAGTGATATCGCTGATGATTGTTTTATTGGGGGTTTTAGCCATGACTAGTTTGCCCGTTACCCAATTGCCTTCTATTTCGCCACCTAAAGTAAACATAATCGCCGAATACCCCGGAGCTAATAATGAATTATTGATAAAATCGGTTATAATTCCATTAGAAAGAGCCATTAATGGGGTGCCAGGAATGAAATATATAGCTTCTAGTGCTGGTAATGATGGAGAGGCTTCGGTTCAGGTGGTATTTAATTTGGGTACCGACCCCAATCAAGCGTCTATTAATATCCAAAATAGAGTGGCTTCGGTGGTAAATAAACTACCCCCACTTGTGGTTCGTGAAGGGGTTAAAATTACACGTGAAGAGTCTAATAACTTACTATACATTAACTTGTTTAGTAAAGACGCCTCAATGGATCAAAAGTTTTTATTCAATTATACCGATATTAATATCCTTTCCGATTTAAAGAGGGTAGATGGTGTAGGAGTGGCTGATATCTTGGGAAATAGAGAATATGCGATGCGTATTTGGTTGAAACCGGATCGGATGTTAGCCTATAAAATATCGGCAGATGAAGTAATGAACGCTTTGTCTTCACAAAGTTTAGAGGCATCTCCGGGAAAAACAGGGGAGAGTTCAGGAAAACGTTCTGAAACCTTTGAATATGTATTAAAATATTCAGGACGTTTTACTACAGAAGAACAATATAAAAACATTATATTAAAATCAAACCCAAACGGAGAAATATTGCGTTTAAAAGATGTGGCTTATATTGAATTCGGATGTTCTGTATATGACATTTATTCTACCTTGAACGGTAAACCATCAGCAGCTATTACTATAAAACAATCTTATGGTAGTAATGCCAGTCAAGTAATAAAAAACGTTAAAGCAAAGCTAGAAGAACTTAAAACATCTTTCCCAAAAGGAATGGATTACGAAATCAGTTATGACGCCTCGAAGTTTTTAGATGCTTCGATAGAAAAGGTAATTCATACCCTTGTTGAAGCGTTTGTATTAGTGGGGTTAGTAGTATTCTTGTTCTTAGGGGACTGGCGCTCAACCATAATTCCAGCAATTGCAGTACCAGTTTCCTTGATTGGTACTTTTGCATTCATGCAAATTTTTGGAATTACTATCAACATTGTAACCTTATTTGCTTTGGTATTGGCTATTGGTATTGTGGTAGATGATGCGATAGTCGTCATCGAGGCTGTCCATGCCAAGATGGAAGAGGACCATCTTTCACCCCTCAAGGCTACTAAAAAAGCCATGGGTGAAATTAGTGGAGCCATTATAGCGATTACCTTTTTGATGGCAGCGGTATTTATTCCACTTGCCTTTATGTCGGGTCCTGTAGGTATCTTCTATCGGCAGTTTGCAATCACTATGGCTACCGGTATTATTTTATCGGGTATTGTGGCGTTAACACTTACTCCGGCACTTTGTGCAATGATGTTAAAAAATCTTCACGGTGTTCCGAGAAAGAAAACGCCTTTGAATAATTTCTTAGATGGTTTCAATGATAAATTCCATAAACTAACTGGAAGATACCAAGGAATATTAGGAAAGATTATTAATAAAAAATCGGTTACTTTTATTGCCTTAATAGGATTTTGTTCTGGAATATTTTTCATTAATAATACACTTCCAAATGGTTTTATTCCTAATGAAGACCAAGGAAGTTTTTATGCCATTATCCAAACCCCTCCAGGTTCATCATTAGAAAGAACCAATGATATAGCCTTAAGACTTCAAAAAATTGCTGAAAAAATTGATGGTGTAAAATCGGTATCCTCCTTAGCTGGTTGGGAATTATTAACGGAAGGTACGGGTTCTAATTCAGGCTCTTGTTTGATTAACTTAAAAAGTTGGGAAGACCGAAAACATTCTGTTAATGAAATAATAGAAGAACTTGAAAAAAAATGTAAAAATATTTCAGGTGCTAATATAGAGTTCTTTCAACCGCCAGCAGTACCAGGATATGGAGCAGCAGGGGGGTTTGAGTTACGTTTGTTAGACAAAGCAGGATCTGGTGATTTCAAGAAAATGGAAACGGTAAGTAATGATTTTGTAAAAGAATTGCGTAAACGTAAAGAGTTATCCTCTGTATTTAGTTTTTATAGTGCGAGTTTCCCACAATACATGATGAAAGTAGATAATGATTTAGCGCAGCAAAAAGGTGTAACGATAGACAATGCTATGAATACGCTCTCTACATTAGTAGGTAGTAATTATGAAATTAGTTTTATCAAATATGACAGACAATATAAGGTAATCGTTCAAGCATCACCAGAATACAGAGCTTTACCAGAAGATATTATGAAACTGTATGTAAAAAACAGTCGAGATGAAATGGTGCCCTTTTCTGCCTTTATGCACATGGAAAAAGTTTATGGGTTGTCTGAAATAGACCGCTACAACATGTATAATACATCTCAAATTAGTGGTTCAGCTGCCAAAGGGTTTAGTAGTGGTACAGCCATTAATGTCATTAAAGAAGTGGCAGAAAAAAAATTGCCTAGAGGTTTTGGTATCGATTGGGCAGGTATCTCAAAAGATGAAGTGGGCCGTGGAAACGAAGCGATTTATATTTTTATCATTTGTTTATTATTCGTTTACTTGGTATTAGCAGCGCAATACGAAAGTTTTGTCTTGCCTTTTGCTGTAATCCTATCGCTTCCAGCAGGTATTTTTGGTTCGTTCCTGTTACTCTCAATAGCGGGGTTAGAAAACAATATTTATGCTCAAGTTGCCTTTATCATGCTGATTGGTTTGCTAGGTAAAAATGCTGTGTTGATTGTGGAGTTTGCGGTTCAAAAACACGAACAGGGAATGTCGGTATTAAATGCTGCCTTAGAAGGAGCCAAAATACGTTTTAGACCTATTTTGATGACCTCATTTGCCTTTACAGCGGGGTTAATTCCATTAGTTTTTGCTTCGGGCCCTGGAAAAATTGGAAATCGTACTATTGGAACGGCAGCTCTAGGAGGTATGCTTTTAGGAACTATTATTGGGGTGTTACTTATTCCTGGATTGTATTTCATTTTCGGGACTATTGCTGCAAAAATTAAAATGGTAAAAAAACAAGATCAAAATCCGTTAAGTGAAAAAATTTAAGAAGATGAATAAACCTATAAGATATAAAATTGTTGTTGTTTTACTGCTCTTTATGGCTTTTACAAGTTGTAAAATGTTGGCACCAGTTGAAAAAACAACACCACCACCAGTTCCAGATACATATGTGTCATCTAAAGATACTATGAATTCGGTAACCGTTAAATGGAAAAATTTTTTTCCAGACAAACATTTGGACAGCCTTATTGAAATTGCCTTGAAAAACAATCAGGAACTGGCGATGATGTTGCAAGATATCGAAATTGCTCGTAACGACGTCAGAGTTAAAAAAGGATTGTTGTTACCAATGATTACTGCTGGTGCTGGTGCTAGTGTAGAAAAAGTAGGTCGTTATACTAGTCAAGGTGCTGGTGATGCTTCTGCAGAAGTTACGCCTGGAAATGGCGTTCCAGAAAACCTTCAAAATTATTTAATTGGTTTGCATGCTACTTGGGAAGTTGATATTTGGAAAAAAATGCGCAATGCAAAGAAAGCTGCCTTTTCAAGATATCTGGCGACAGTTGAGGGCAAAAATTTTGTGGTGACCAATATGGTTGCCGAGATAGCCAACTCTTATTACGAATTACTTTCGTATGATAATCAATTGGACATTATTCAACAAACCATTACTTTGCAAAAAAATGCATTAGAAATTGTTAAAGTTCAAAAAGATGCCGCTAGGGTTACTGAATTAGCCGTTAAAAAATTTGAAGCCGAAGTATTAAATTCTCAAAGCCGAGAATACCAAGTGCGACAACAAATTAAAGAAACAGAGAATAAAATCAATTTTTTATTAGGTCGTTATCCACAAACAATTGCTCGAGACAAAACGGTTTTTATTTCACAACTGCCTCAACAAATACAAGCAGGAATTCCATCCCAGTTATTAGCTAATCGTCCCGATATTAAGCAAGCCGAATTGGAACTTTTTGCCACAAAATGCGATGTGAAAGCAGCGCAAGCCGAGTTTTATCCATCCTTTACAATTTCTGGTGGTTTAGGATTTAGTGCTTTTAAACCATCCTACTTGTTTACAACTCCTGAATCACTAATATACTCATTAGCTGGCGATTTAGCAGCACCACTAATTAATAGAAATGCCATTAAAGCCGAATTTAATAAAGCTAAAGCCAATCAAATAAAGGCACTATACAATTATCAAAAAATCATTTTGAATGGCTACGTAGAAGTGTCGAATGAATTATCGAACATCAAAAATTTAGAGCAGTTTTATGATTTAAAAAATAAAGAGGTACAAGCTTTGACCACGGCAATTGATGTTTCTAATGATTTATTCAAATCATCTCGCGTTGATTATTTTGAAGTTTTGATGACACAACGCGATGCCTTACAATCAAAATTAGAATTAATAGAAGCCAAAAAACAACAATTCAATGCGGTGACCAATGTTTATAGAGCATTAGGTGGCGGCTGGAATTAGACAGCAAAAAATCATTATTATAAGAGGCCTCAAAACCTCTTTTTATTTCTAAACGCTTTTAATCACATAAGTTACAATTCCCCAAATAATTAAATTATTTTCTTCGGTAACTTTTATGGGTAAGAAGGCTTCGTTTTCGGGCACTAAATACACCGCGTTTTGTTCAATTTTAATGCGTTTTACGGTGAATTCGCCATCAATATAACAAACTGCTATTTTATTATTTGTAGGTTCTAACCCTCGATCGATGACCATAATATCGCCATCGTCAATACCAGCGCCAATCATAGAAGTTCCTGAAGCTTTGGCATAAAATGTGGCTTCATGATTTTTCACCAGAACATGGTCTAAACTAATTTTGGCTTCATCAAAATCTGCGGCAGGTGAAGGGAATCCTGCCTTGATTCCGCCGAAAATAAAAGGTGATTTTTGGTTATTTTCAAAATCTGGTATAAAAAAAGTGATGTTGTTGTTTACCGACATGGTATTTCGAGAATTTCATTGAAATTAGTAGTATATCTTTTGGATAAATGAACTTGTTTCATTTTCCAAGTACGCTGTAAATCTTGGCTGCCTAGTCTTATTTTTCGTTCTCCTGTTTTTTTATGATAAGCATCTATAACCTGCATCAGTTTTAAATGCTTTGGGTTTTCTTCTTCAAAAAGATGAAATTGTTTTTGATTTTCGGGAATAATCTCTGTTAAAATAACTCCTGCTTTTTTATAAATTTCTCCTTCTTCAAAAATAGCTTTTAGCATTTTTACTGCTGCGTTACTAATGGTAATTGATGAATTGCTGGCAAAGGGCAACGTATGTATTTTATAAAAATTATACCGCTCTCTTTCGGTTTTATACTTGTCTTTTCGCAAATAAAGTAGCACGCTATGACAACAAGAATGTTGTTTGCGAAGTTTTTCGGCACAAACCGTGGCAAAGGTTGAAACGCGTTCTTTCATCTCATCGAGTGTGGTAATATTGCTAGCAAAACTTCGAGTAATTGCGATGGTTTTACGGTCTTTTGGTAACTCTAATTCCAATACTGATTTTCCTTCCAATTCATATTTTAAACGCAATCCCACAACGCCCATTTCTTTTTTGATGAAGGCTTCATGACGCTGTAACGTGAAATCATAAGCTGTATTGATGTTTTGGGCTTTCATCTTTTTATTTAGTCGAAAACCAATGCCCCAAACATCTTCAATCTTGGTCCATTTTAAAGCTTTTACACGTTTTTCATCTGTATCAATAACATAAACGCCTTGGGTTCTTTCTGGATATTTTCGGGCAATTTTATTGGCTACTTTAGATAGTGCTTTAGTTTCTGCAAAGCCAATAGAAACTGGAATACCCAACCATTTCATAATACGCTGTTTCATCTGCAAACCATAATCGTGATAGTTTGTAATGCTCATTCCGTCAAAGTTCATAAAGGCTTCGTCTATGCTATACGGTTCTGTATGTGGTGTAAATCCTTCTAGAATTTTCATCACCCGATTACTTAAATCACCATACAAAGAATAATTAGAGGAAAAAATATGGATGTTTTTATCTTTGAGTTCCTGCCGAACTTTAAACTCAGGTGCGCCCATTGCAATGCCTAATGCTTTGGCTTCATCGCTTCTCGAAATAATACAGCCGTCGTTATTTGACAAAATGACAATGGGTTTTCCAACCAACTGTGGTTGAAAAACTCGTTCGCAAGAAGCATAAAAATTATTACAATCGACTAGTGCATACATGTCGTAAAGTTACGCAATAGCTGATTGTTTTTTAGTACTGTTGATAACTAAAAAAGCCCCCGAAATGACTTGTGATGAATTTGATGTTTTATTTTTGACTGCTAAAACTCGTTCAACATTTTAGAAATTTCATCTAGTTTTGGTGTTAGAATAACTTCAATTCTGCGGTTTTTAGCTTTGCCTTCGTTGTTGTCGTTAGTTACTACTGGAGCAAATTCTCCACGACCGGCAGCAGTTAAATTTTGTTTTCTGATTCCGCTATTTTCACACAAGATATTTACTATAGCGGTCGCTCTTTTGGTTGACAAATCCCAATTATTTTCTATTCCGCCACCAATGTTTCCTAAAATTTTATCGTTATCTGTATGCCCTTCTATTAAAACGGTAATGTCTGGGTTTTGAGCTAAAACTTTTCCAACCTCAACAACTGCAATTCTTCCTTGTGAACCCACAGCCCAGCTTCCGGTTTGAAATAGCAATTTGTTTTCCATCGAGACATAAACCTTTCCATTTTTTTGGTAAACGGTCAATCCTTTTCCTTCAAAGGCATTCAACGCTTTTGATAAGGTGTCTTTTAGTTTTTTCATGGCAGCATCTTTCGCAGCAATCATACTTTCTAATTCGTTTAATCTTTTGGTATTAGATGCCAATTTGTTATTGAGTTTGTTTAATCGGTCTTGCTCTGCTGCCAATGCTTTTTCTTTGGTGTCTAATTGCGCTAATAAGTCCCTATTTTTGGTCATATTGGTTTGCAAAGCATCGTTGCTGTTTTTTTCCAATGCGGCATAAGAATCCTGTAATGTTTTCAAATTGTTGCTTGTTGCAGTACAATCTGCTTGAAGTTTATCGTTGGCTGCTTTAAGTTTATTCAGTTCCGCTACTTGTGATTTGTTTACCGAATCAAATGCGGCATTTGCTTTATGAAGCTCGTCGTTTTCGTCAGCTATAAATCGGTTTTCTTTCTTTAAATCGGTATATTTGTTTTCCAAATCGTTGTAGATTTTTTTAGAAACACATGACGTCATCAAAGTTATTATTATCAGGCAAAAAACTATTTTTCTTATCATATCTATATTCTTTTCTCTTTGTTCTTTCGTCTTGCTTTTTTAATCAATTTCTACTAAAATGGGACAATGGTCAGAATGTTTGGCTTCGGGTAAAATAACGGCTCTGCTCATCCTATCTTTTAAATTTTCGCTCACTAAATTATAATCAATACGCCAACCCTTATTATTTCCTCTCGCTCCAGCGCGATAACTCCACCAACTGTAATTGTGAGGTTCTTTGTTAAAATGACGGAAGCTGTCAATAAACCCAGATTTCATAAAAATATCCAACCAAGCACGTTCTTCGGGCAAAAATCCAGATACTGTTTTGTTTCGAATGGGATCATGAATGTCAATCGCTTCGTGACAAATGTTGTAATCGCCACAAATAATCAAATTTGGAATACTAGCTTTTAAACTATTTACATAATGCTGAAAATCATCCATGTATTTGAACTTGTGATCCAAACGATTCAAATTGCTTCCCGAAGGCAAATATAAACTCATGACGGATAGATTATCAAAATCAGCCCGGAGATTTCTTCCTTCAAAATCCATGTGGGTAACTTCGGTTCCCTTTACAACATGATTCGGTTTTATTTTAGATAAAATAGCCACACCGCTATACCCTTTTTTTTGTGCCGAAAAATAATATTGATAC
>NZ_JANXUG010000065.1 GCF_025352015.1 Flavobacterium sp. | reverse complement strand
CTGAAAGGGTTTTTAAATTAATTATTATGAAAAAATTACTTTTCTTTTTACTGATTTCAGTTTCAGCTTTCGCACAAATCGACCGTGTAGAACCACCATTTTGGTATGCAGGAATGAATTTATCAAATGTGCAAATCATGTTCTATGGAAAAAACATAGCTTTTAATGAAGTGTCGGTTTCCAGAGGTCTTGTCATCAAAGACATTCACAAAACTGAAAATCCTAATTACATTTTTGTAACCATTGATACCAAAAACATACCTCCAACTGAGGTAACGTTCACTTTTAAAAATGGTAAAAAATCATTTGTCAAAAACTACTCGCTCAAAGTAAGACGAGAAAATTCCCGCTTACGCAAAAGCTACGACAGTTCAGATATGATATATTTAATTATGTCTGATCGTTTTGCCAATGGAAATCCGAATAACGACAGCGAGAAATCCATGACCGAAAAAGCCAATAGAACCAACCCAAGCGGAAGACATGGTGGCGATATTCAAGGAATAATAAATCATTTGGATTACATTAATGAGCTGGGGGCAACCGCGCTTTGGGCAACACCAATTTGCGAAGACAATGACGAAAATTTTTCCTATCATGGCTACGGACAATCCGATGTTTACAATATTGACCCAAGATTTGGCACCAATGATGATTACAAAAAATTGTCAGCCGAATTGCATAAAAAAGGAATGAAAAACATTATGGATTATGTGACCAATCATTGGGGTTGGCAACACTGGATGTACAAAGACTTACCCACCAAAGACTGGGTACATCAATTTCAGGAATACACACAAACCAATCACAGAAGGGAAAGTTTGAACGATACACATGCTTCAAAAATTGATGCCGAAATTTGCTCTGACGGATGGTTTGTAAAATCGATGCCCGATTTGAATCAAAGCAATCCGTTGGTGCTAAATTACTTGATTCAAAATGCCATTTGGTGGATTGAATATGCTGATTTAGATGGTTTTCGAGTGGATACGTATCCTTATAACGACAAAGAAGGTATATCAAAATGGACCAAAGCCATTACTGACGAATATCCAAATTTTAATATTGTTGGAGAAATTTGGATGCATAACCAAGCACAAATATCGTATTGGCAAAAAGACAGTAAAATTGGCGCAATTCAAAGTTACAACGCCAACTTGCCATCAGTGATGGATTTTACCTTGCTTGATGCTTTAGGCAGTGTTTTCAATGAAGATAAATCCGATTATGATAAAGGAATGATTAAAGTGTATGAAAATTTTACCAATGATTTTTTATATGCAAATGCCAATAACATTTTAACTTTTGCAGAAAATCACGACACCAATCGCTTTAACGATATTTATAAAAACGATTTCAAAAAATACCAAATGGCAATGACGCTTTTGGCAACGGTCCGCGGAATTCCACAACTGTATTATGGCTCCGAAATTGGAATGAGTGGCAATAAAGATAAAAATGGCGATGCAAATATTCGCCAAGATTTTCAGGGCGGCTGGAACGGCGATGTTAACAATGCTTTTACCCAAGCTGGTAGAACTGAAGTTCAAAATAAATTCTTTGCCTTTACATCCAAATTATTCAATTGGAGAAAATCAAAACAAGTTATTCACAGCGGAAAAATGACGCATTACATTCCCGAGAATAATGTGTATGTTTATTTTCGTATCAATGAAACCGAAAGCGTTATGGTTGTCATTAATAACAATCCCGTCAAACAAACCTTTGCCACCAATCGATTTCAAGAGAACACTAACAACTATAAAACTGGAAAAGATATTTTTAGCAATGTAATTTTTGATTTGAAAAATGATATTTCTATTGAAGGAAAATCAGTTTTGGTTTTGGAACTAAAATAAATAAGTCTCACAAAACGCAGAGACGCAAATAATAAAACTATAAATAAAAAATGCTTTGCGCCATTGTGTCTTAGCGAGATTAAATAAACAAAATGAGAAAACTACTCTTACTATTATTTATAACATCAATTTCATTTGCCCAAAATGCAAACAGAAAATTTATTGCACTAACTCAAAAAGATGGTGTTGTCACTATTAAAACCAGCGACGGTGATTATCAAATACTTTTTTTTAGCACTAAAATTGTTGAAAATACATTTATTCCAACAGGCGAAACTAACAATTTAAAATCCGAAGCAGTAGTTTTAAAAAATGTTCCCTATAAATTTCACATACTAAAGAACGGCAATTTTGTGTCTTTCGGTTCTGACTACATTACCGTCTTGATTACTAAAAGTCCGTTTCAAATTACTTATAAAAACAATTCAAATCTGAACATTCTTTCCGAAAAAGCAGGCTTTATCAAGAAAAACGATAGCACTCAAATTCTTCAGTTCAATATCTCTAAAGAGGAAAAACTTTTTGGTGGCGGCGCAAGAGCATTGGGCATGAACCGAAGAGGCAATAGGCTTCGCTTGTACAACCGCGCGCAATATGGTTATGA
>NZ_JANXUG010000035.1 GCF_025352015.1 Flavobacterium sp. | reverse complement strand
AGGAAGGAGACGAGATTAAAAAAGAACTCGTTATCCAAAAAGACGGTAAAGAATGCCTCTTTTTATTACCCAAAGGCATTTATACATACGAAGTTGTACTGCCCAACAAGGAAATTTATAAAAAAGGCGAATACAAGTTCGATGAAGAAGTGGTCATCACCATTAAAGATGATTAATAAAAAAATCCCTTCGTTTTAAAACGAGGGGATTTTTTTATTCTATAATTTGTTCCGTAGTCATAAAATTCCGTTGAATCTATTAATTATAAAATCCATTTTTTTGTTGAGCTCATTATAAAAGTTATTTGGAGCTTTTATTGTTATCTCAAATTCACTTTCATTGTTTACCACCAAATTATCACTTAACGGGTCAGTTATTTTTTCTTTTTCCTCCCAAAAATAAGAGAACGGAATATCTAAAACACCAGCAAGCTTTTGAATATATTACAATTTAATACTTTTACCACGTTCCCAATTACCAATTGTGGACTGAACGACACCTATTTTATAGGCAAGTTCCTCTTGGGATAATTTTCTTTTTTCTTGTAACAATTTCAATGTAATACCTGTTGTCATCGTTTTTAATTTTTTTAATTATTAATAATTTGTTTTTTGTGGTATTTGAAATTTATTAAAGTGAGGTAGCGTATAACGTAGGTATTACAGATTTATTGTATAAAAAGGATGTTTTTTCAAACAACTTTTTAATAATTTCAAGCAATAAGTTGTTTGATTTAAACAATTTGTTGTTTGGCAATGGTTAAGAATAGTAGCAATTTTACAATATCAAAATATATCGCGAAATGTTTTTGAATCAAGTAACTTTTATTAACAATATTAAATTTAGAAAAAATGAAAAATGTATTTTTTTGTATTATCACTTTAGTAACATTATCTATGAATGTAAACGCTCAAAATTTGAGAGATAAATTCTTAGAAGGGAAAAAAAGCCATCAAGAAGTAGTTGATGCTTATAATAAATTATCTGATTCAGAGCAAAAAGAACTCTGGCAGGAAAAATTTGATCAACTTTTAACCCTTCAGCTTCCAAAAGAGCATTTGGCTTTAATAAAAAAACTAAGCGATGACTTTAACGATGGAGTTAACTCAGATTCTAAAGAAGACTTTTTTGTTACAGCATCCGAACTTGCACAAATAACACCTGCGAAAGACTTTGGGTATATGTTTGAAACATTAAATGATTATGTATATGATGGCAAATTTATTGACAGCAAAAAATTATCAGAAGAATTTATAAATGATGTCAAAAATTTAAATCCTTTTGTTAATTTAAATGAAGTAAGCGCAAGAGGTAAATGCTCATGTAGATGGTGTATAGGAATGGGTACAACAGGTAATAACTGCACAGTAACTGAACACGGATGTGGGTTCTTATGGCTTCAATCTTGTAATCAGTGTTTACTTTGCTTATAACAAATTAAAAAATTACATTTAACCAATTTTTAAATTTATAGCTAATTCAGATGTTTAGAAAATGGTTAAATGTATTTTCATTCTTTAAAATTAATTTTGTTATTAATTTTCTTGTTTCAATTTTGGCTTTAATTTTTGTAGACTTTAAATCTTTCTCATTCTGTTTTCTATCGTTGGGATACTTTATTTGTTTACTTCTTAGAGAAATATATCCACAAAGGAAGATTGAATACATTTTTTATTATAATAATGGATTAACCAAAAGTGAGTTATTATTATATTGCTTTTTATTGAATGTACTGTTTATAATATCAATCAATTTAATCCTATTTCTATGCTAACTCATATTCTAAAAGTTGATAGTATTAGTAAAAATTTTGGAGATAAAAAAGTACTCTCGGATATTTACTTAGAATGCAAGACAGGAGAAATTGTTGGAATTTTAGGGAGAAATGGAACAGGAAAAACAACGCTGTTGAAAATTATATTCGGAGTTGAAAATGCTGAAAATAAGTTTGTTAAACTAGATAATAAAGTATTAAATACAAGAAAGTTAATTTTTAATAACATTAGTTATCTCAGCCAATCTAGTTCCATACCGAAATACTTTTCTGTTAAAAAATCAATATACCTTTCTATTGAGAATACTAAAATTGAAGAGTTTTACAATGATGAGTATATACACAAGATTAGAGAAAAGTCAATTAGTCATCTTTCAATGGGTGAACTAAGATATTTAGAAATCAAAATTATATTGTTCAATAATTCAAAATTTTGTATGCTAGATGAGCCTTTCAGTGGTCTCTCTCCAATTATGATTGACAAAATATCCTCAATGCTACTTCGGTTTGAAAATACTAAAGGTATTTTTATTACAGATCATAACTACAGAGAAATAATGAAAGTATCGTCTAAAATAATTTTACTCAAAAACGGAAAATCAATTCCGATAAAAGATTACAATGAATTAGTTGAACATAATTATCTGTTAAATTTATAAAAATATAGAAATGAAATTAAATTTTTTAATTTTTATTATGTTTTTTCCAATATTAAGTTTCCCTCAATCCGATCTCCAAACAGTTTTAAAAGGCGGAGAACTTTTACTAAGCGGTTTAAGTGTTTTTAAAACTGCAAAAAGCGGTAAGTCGGATAGTAAATTTATAGAAAGCGTTTGCGTTAAAAACAAACTGGTAGACAAAATCACTTTCAGGATAGTGGGCAAAAACGAGGAAGGAAACGAGATTAAAAAAGAACTCGTTATACAAAAAAACGGTAAAGAATGCCTCTTTGTATTACCCAAAGGCATTTATACATACGAAGTTGTACTGCCCAATAAAGATGTTTATAAAAAAG
>NZ_JANXUG010000027.1 GCF_025352015.1 Flavobacterium sp. | reverse complement strand
CTTCAAAGAAAAATCATCACCACAAGAATTTATTCAAAATCTGAATAACAAAACATTGTTGAACATTCTCGATACCATAAAAGTGCAGCAAGGCGATGTTTTCTTCCTAGAAACCGGTACAATTCACGCTATTGGCGCCGGAATTATTGTTGCCGAAATTCAGCAAACCTCTGACATTACTTACAGAGTTTATGATTTTGATAGACAAGACGCCAACGGAAACAAACGAGAATTGCATATTGATTTGGCTTTAGAAGCTTTGAATTACGAAAAGATTGAAGCACAAAAATTCTATTCTAAAATTGAAAACATTCCCAACGAAGTAGTCAATTGTCAATATTTTACAACCAATTTTATTCCGCTTGACGGAAATACAAAAATCCATAAAAATCAAACTTCATTTACCGTTTATATGTGTCTAGATGGTGACTTTCAGCTAACAATTGATGGCGAAAACTATACTTATCAAAAAGGCGATACCGTTTTAATCCCGGCTGCTTTAACTGATTTTCAGCTTTCTGGAAAAGCATCAATCTTAGAAATTTATATTTCGTAGTTTGTTTTCTAAAGATTTAGTGTAGTTTTGCACCGAATTTTAAAAATAAAAGAAAATGCCAAGTGTTAAAAATTTAAAGAAAGACATCAACTTCGTTTTAGGAGACATTATAGAGGCGGTTTACATCTATGAAATGACAACTTCCGGAAAACCATCCGACAAAACAAACGCTATCATTGATGAAGCTATCACCTCTTTTGATGGTTTGATTGAAAAAGTGAATGCCAAAAAAGTAGAAAATAAAAAAGCGCATTTTAAGCAAATCAATGCAGATTTAGAACAAACTGCGAATCAATTGGTTGAAAAAATCAACGCTCTTTCATAGAAAAAAGTCGTCAAATATTTTGGTGAATTAATTTTCACTTCTATATTTGCAATAATATGCTTCGCCAGCGTAGCTCAGTTGGCTAGAGCAGCTGATTTGTAATCAGCAGGTCGTGGGTTCGAGTCCCTCCGCCGGCTCCAAAAGAAACCGTTTCGTTTGTTCGAAGCGGTTTTTTATTAGAAATTAAATTAATACGAGAAGTTTATCCCGATGATTATCGGGAAGTGCCTCTGCCGACCCCAAAAAAGGAAAACGAAAGTTTTCCTTTTTTTTATGGAATGAACTCGCAAATCATTTCAATTCGTATCTTTATTGGCTTCAAAATTTTGAAAAGATTTAATATTATTATAAAAATATGTGTTCAACAAAACAAACTGAATTTATGATTAAGGCTATTCAGCTTTCTATCGAAAATGTGAAATCGGGCAAAGGTGGACCGTTTGGTGCCGTAATCGTAAAAGATGGAAAAATCATAGCGCATGGTGCCAATAGCGTGACTTCTACAAATGATCCAACAGCGCATGCTGAAGTTGTTGCGATTAGAAATGCCTGCGCAGCGCTTGGAACTTTCCAATTAGATGGTTGCGAAATCTATACGAGTTGTGAACCATGCCCGATGTGTCTTGGTGCAATCTATTGGGCACGACCAGATCGAATGTACTTTGCCAACACCAAAAAAGATGCTGCTGATATCAACTTTGATGACCAATTTATCTACGAAGAATTAGAACTTCCTTACCAAAACAGAAAATTGGAAACAATTCAAATGATGAATGAAGAAGCTTTGGAAGCTTTCAAACTTTGGTCCGAAAACATCAACAAAATAGAATATTAGATTCTAAATCAGCATGATTCAATTTATTTTAAACAATCAACTCATCAAAACCGACAAGCCGGCAAGTACCACGCTGCTTGATTTTGTTCGTTATGACGAAAACTTACGCGGTACAAAAATCGGTTGCCGTGAAGGCGATTGCGGTGCATGTACCATTTTGATTGGATCGATGAAAGACGGAAAACTCGAATACATGAGTGCTACTTCCTGCTTAACGCCATTACCAAACGTTCACGGAAAACATGTCGTTACGGTCGAAGGTTTAAACTTACCGGATAAATTAAATCAGGCACAGCAAGCCATGGTCGACTGCTCGGGAACCCAATGCGGATTCTGTACGCCTGGTTTTGTAAACTCAATGTGTGGTTATGCGCTGACATGTACTGCACCAACTTTGGAAACTGCAATTAGTGCGATTGATGGGAATATTTGTAGATGCACAGGCTACAAAACCATTGAAAGGGCTTCGGCACAATTAGCTGAAAAATTACTAACGAAAGACCAAAACAATTCACTGCAGTGGCTCGTTACCAACGAATTTGTTCCTGATTATTTTTTAGGTATTGAAGCAAGAGTAAAAGCAATAAAAACTGAATCATACAATTCAAATGGTAGGATTCCAATTGGTGGTGGAACCGATTTATATGTTCAGAAACATGACGAATTGCACGATTTCGATTTGGATTATTTATTCGATAAAAGCGAACTTAACGGAATTTCATTCAACGGAAATACCTGCATCCTAAAATCGTCAGCAACCGTAACCGATTTAATGGAGAATAAAACGTTGTTAGATGCGATTCCGAATTGGTACAAACACTTAAAATTACTTTCGTCAACACCAATCCGAAACATTGCAACCATTGCCGGAAATATCGCCAACGGTTCGCCAATAGGAGATTTTACGATTATTCTTTTGGCAATGAAATCACAACTAACATTGACCAATAAAGAAAATGTAAGTCGAAAAGTATTGCTCAAAGATTTCTATTTAGGCTACAAACAACTTGATAAGAAACCAGACGAAATCATCACCGAAATCGCTTTTGAATTACCAACCAACGGAACGAAATTCAATTTCGAAAAAGTCTGTAAAAGACAATATTTGGATATCGCCAGCGTGAATTCAGCAATGACAATTTCCAGCAATGGAAATACTATCACCGAAGCGCGTGCTTCAATGGGTGGAGTAGGACCAATCCCAAAATATCTGGCGAAGACCAGCGAATTTTTGACAAACAAAGCAATCACAGTTTCAGTCATAAAAGAAGCAGAACAAATCCTGCAAACCGAACTATCGCCAATAAGCGATGCACGTGGAACAGAAGCTTACAAAAGATTATTGGGACGTCAATTGTTCTTCAGCCATTTTATCGAACTATTTCCTGAAACTATTAAAATGGAAGACCTGATATGATTAATATAGACGCACATAATCACGTAAAAGGGAAATCCATTTATCTTGACGATATTCAGGAACTAAAAGGTACTTTATATGCACTTCCTTTCGATTCGACGGTAGCACACGCCAAAATTAAGAGCATAGATTACACAAATGCCTTAAACAGTCACGGAATTGTTTCAATTTTAACAGCCAAAGACATTCCTGGTCAAAACCAAATTGGCGGAATTATTCCTGATGAACCTTTATTTGCCGAAGATGAAGTTCACTTTCGTGGACAGGTAATCGCTTTAATTGTCGGAACTTCCGAGCATCATTGCCGAATGGCAGCAAAATTGATTAAAGTCGAATTCGAAGAACTTCCTGTAATTGTTGACCCAAGAGAAGCACAGGCGAAAGGCAAATTAATCATGCCGCCAAGACAATTCAAATTAGGTGACACCGAATCCGCTTGGGCAAAATGTGAACACGTTTTTGAAGGAAGAAGCGACGTTAACGGGCAGGAACATTTATACATAGAAACGCAAGGTGCTTACGCTCGTCCAAAAGAAGACGGAAGCATTCTCATATCATCATCTACTCAAGGTCCAACAGCCGTTCAACGAATGGTAGCGCAGGTTTTAGGAATTCCGATGCACAAGATTGAAATCGATACGGTTCGTCTTGGTGGCGGTTTTGGTGGAAAAGAAGACCAAGCTACACCTTGGGCAGTTATGGTAGCGTTGGCTTGTCAGATTCTGCACAAACCGGTAAAAATGTCGATGAATCGAATGGATGACATGCGAATGACTGGAAAACGGCATCCGTATTCAGCCGATTTTAAGATTGGTTTGGATAAAGACCTTAAAATCATAGCTTACGAAGTAACGCATTACCAAAATGCCGGAGCGGCAGCCGATTTGTCGCCAGCAGTTATGGAGCGAACATTATTCCATTCGACAAATGCGTATTTTATTCCGAATGTGATTGCGAAAGCATACAGCTGTAAAACTAATTTACCTCCAAACACGGCTTTCCGAGGATTTGGTGGACCACAAGGGAAATTTGTCATAGAAGCTGCCATTGTAAAAGCTGCCGAAAGTTTAGGAGTTTCTCCTGCTGTAATTCAGAAAATGAATCTCGTAAAAGAAGACGACGAACTTTCGTATGGACAAATTCTACAACAGGTAGAAGCGACCAATACTTGGGAAACCTGCATGAAAAGCTATGATTATGAAGCACAAAAAGCAAGAGTCGAAGCATTCAATAAAGATAATAAACGTTTCAAAAAAGGATTAGCAGTTCAGCCGATTTGTTTCGGAATTTCATTTACCAACACGATGATGAATCACGCTCGCGCTTTGGTACACATTTACCATGACGGAAGCGTTGTGGTAAGTACCGGTGGAGTTGAAATGGGACAAGGATTAAATACTAAAATGCTTCAAATTGTAACCGAGACTTTCGGGATACGCGCAAATCGTGTCCGAATAGAATCTACCAATACGTTGCGTGTTGCTAATACCTCGCCAACAGCAGCGAGTGCCGGAGCCGACTTAAACGGAAAAGCTTTGCAAATGGCGTGTAACGCTTTACTGTCGAGATTACTAAAAGTTGCGGAAACCGAATTGAATACTGCCGCATTGCAAATTAATGATGAATTTGTTTTTGCCAATGAGAAGGCTACAGAAATCAGCTGGAAGGATTTGGTGATGAAAGCACACGTAATGAGAGTGGCACTTACGGAGAATTCACATTACGCCACGCCAACTATTCATTACGATAAAACCAAGGAAAAAGGACATCCGTTTGCGTATCACGTTTACGGAACTTCGATTCATGAAGTTACGGTTGACTGCCTTAAAGGAACTTACGATTTTGACAGTGTAAACATCGTGCACGATTTCGGGAAAAGTATGAACCCAACGATTGACAACGGACAAATTGAAGGCGGTTTGGTTCAAGGAATTGGTTGGATGACGTTAGAAGAAATCGTCTACAATGACCAAGGAAGATTAGTATCCAATGCATTGTCAACTTATAAAGTTCCCGATATTTATTCGGTGCCAAAGGAAATCAATATCCAACACCTTGAAACAGAAGGTCACGAACTCGCCATCAAAAAATCAAAAGCCGTTGGTGAGCCTCCGTTAATGTATGGAATCGGAGCCTATTTTGCTATTCGAAATGCAGTAAAAGCTTTTAATCCCAACGCAGATTTGGCTGTAAATGCACCTTACACCCCGGAAAAGGTTTTGATGGATTTGTATAAAAAGGAATAGGTTTTACGTTTATTGGTAAAAGTTCCGCTGTCTAAATTCCCTTTACAGTAGTTCCGACTGCCAAAGCAATAAATCCAATAAGTAATAACGTGTAATTGTGTTCTTTTAATATTTGAACATCTGCGAAGTGTCCAATAATTCCAAGTATACCGCAAATTAATCCAATAATCCAGGTAATTTTCGTTGGTGCTGAAGGGTAGTTCATATAATTAGTTTAGGTGATTTTCCGAAATTAGATTGTTTCAGATATTCAAATATAGCCTATACATTTTAATTAAGAATACAATCTACAGATAATAGTCAATAAATGTGGCTTGAAAAAAAACTTCAACCGGAATAATGCAGTTTTCTTTAATCTAGAATATAGATTCCCGCCTGCGCGGGAAAGACAAATACTATTTCCCAGCTCTATTCTCCAGAATCTTCTTAAACGAACGCCCTCTAATCTCATCCAAAGTCAATCCTGTTGCCAAGACTTCTTCTTCGGTAATTGCGCCGCTGTTTAGGGCACGAAGGAAATAGTTTAATAATCCTTGTCCTGTAGCGGCATCGTCAAATAGATCTCCAATCAAAGTAGCACGGGCTGCTTTTTCCACAAAAGTTTTTAAACGGTCAACGGCGTCGTCATAGCTTTCCAAAAAGAACGCATAAACTGCAGCATAACGCATTGGGAATTGAGCAGGATTTAAATCCCAACCTTGGTAATACCCATTCCACAACGAGTGTCGAATGTGATTGTAACCTTTTTTCCACGCTCGGTGAACGACTTCTTGGTTTTCTTTTTCCTGTGCCGGAGTCAAATTACCACGGTGCGGACCAATAGGCATTGTATTCGTAGCGCCATCGCTCAACCATATTCCGGTATGAGCCAGAGCAACTTTAGTCACATGATGCGCAAAATCGCAAACAGGATGATCCATTTCCTGATATTTCGCCGTAATGCTGCAGCTTGCGGTATAATCGTAAGTTCCAAAATGCATTGCGATGCAACGACCTTGAGCGGCTTTTATAAATCGGTATAAAGGGTTTGTTCCGTCAATATCCATAATAGCTTGCGTGGTTTCGACCATCATTTCCATTTTCAGAGTTCCTTTTACCAAACCTAATTCGTCTTCTAAAATGGTAAAGAAATTTGCCAAGGTTTCCGGTTGCTCTGGAATGGTAACTTTTGGTAACATCACGACAAAATTGTCTGGTAAAATTCCGCCAGTTTCCTTTACTAAAGTCGAAACAAAAATATCCAGTGTACGCAATCCTCTTTCTTTCATCTCTTCAGTAAATGGTTTGATGCGGATACCAATAAAAGGCGAAAGTGTTTTGTCTTTCATTCCTTTGGCAACTTCTTTCGCAGTAGATTCAGCCGTTGCATCTTCCTCTTCATTGCTGCGGTTTCCGTAACCGTCTTCAAAATCAATACGGAAATCTTCAATGGCTTCCGATTTTAATTTGGCAACCACCTTATCATAAATACGTTTGCTAAACTCGTTTCCGCCAGTCAGTCCAAAAGCTTTTCCAAAAACTTCATGATTGTGTGCATAGGTTTCTAATATTTCTAACGCTCTTTTTCCCAAAAGAATAGGAGTATCAGATTTAAAAAGGTTCGCACCACCATACAAGGTATGCACGGGTTGACGCTCGCTTCTGTCACCAGGATAAATATCGTTGAAAGTGTTATTGGCTTTGCTTAAACTGTTGAACAATTGTTCTTTTTTATTTGATGGTATAGTCATAATAATTACTTCTAGTCTGTTCTCTATATTCTTTTCTCTTGCTTCTTGCTCCTTTTCTCTCACCTTAACTTCCTCTGTAAGTACTATATCCAAAAGGATTAACTAACAAAGGCACATGATAATGCGTTTCGTCAAAAGTGCTGAAAATGATTTCCACCTTTGGGTAAAAGGTTTTGGTGTTTGAATAATAGCTTCCGGTATCGAAAACCATTTTATAAGCATCAGGTTTAAGGTTTCGCTGTTGCGGAAGTAAATCTGGAATCCTGCCGTCAACATTGGTAATGCCCTGTGTTATGGTTTGCCAAGTATTATTACGGAAAGCCTGTAACCTTATTGATATGTTCTTTCCGGGAATTCCAGTCGAAGTATCTAAAACGTGTGTTGTGATTTGACTTACTTTAAGGAAACTGAAATCGCCGTCTGGCAGCATCTTTTTAAAACGGATGATGGAAATTTTTTGCTGTTCGCCCATTGCAATATGAAGTTCTTCTTCGGCGGTGTTCTGCAATCTATCTTCTAACAGAGCCAACATTTCTGTTGCTGATTTTCCGGTAGCGCAAACAATGAAAATGAAACCGAATTTATTTTCATAATCGATATTGGCTTTCGCCAAAGCTTCTATGGTCTGGTGAGTCGCCACTGCAACTCCGGCTTGTTCTTTGCCAGCAAACTTTTCAGTCAGGCTTTTGACATCGCCAATTTTCGGATGATATGTGAATGATTCACGCCAATCCGATTCAGTACATTCGTCATACCATATTTGGGAAGACAAATGCACCAATTGCTTTTCGGATGTAAATGGAAAGTTTTTCATCATTCCATCTGCCCATCGGTTTGAACCACAACAAGCGAATAATTCCTTTATTGCCGATTCTTTATCTAAATTATTAAATGCAGTTAAATTCATAACGTTTTATTTTAGGCTCGCACCTTGTTCAATCCAACACCGAATCATGTTTCGTTCTTCTTCGGTGATGTTGGTTTTATTATTTTGAGGCATTGTTTTGGTAACAACCACGCGCTGCATAATCAAATCTCTTTTATTGTAAATATCCTCTGGCGTATCATATTTTACTCCGTTGGGAGCCGTTTTATAAACATCGTCAGTTGGCGATGATGAGTGGCATTGTACACAACGCTTTTGAACAATCGTCTGAACTTCTGTAATGCTTACTTCTTTTTTACATTCATACGGATTAGTGCTTGGCGCCGAAATAAAGCAGGCTGCCAAAAGAATCACAACCGAAACCGGGAGAATCCATACGTTGAGCTGCTTTTGTTCTTTTAGATTCAGATAGTGTTTTACACCTGCTGCTCCAAGTGAAATTATCGCCAGTATCAGCCACGGATATTCATACCCAAAGGTAGACGGAAAGTGATTACTTACCATCACGAACAATACAGGAAGTGTAAAATAATTGTTGTGTAAGGAACGTGCCAATGCTTTTTTTCCTAAACTCGGATCTAACGGAATGCCTAATTTTGCACAACCCACCATTTCCTTTTGTCCTGGAATAATCACAAAGAACACATTGGCAACCATAAGGCTTCCAATCATCGCTCCAAAATGAATGTACGCTGCACGCGCACTGAATATATGACAATAGAACCAGGCAAATGCAATCAGGAATACAAAACCAATTACCGCAAATGTCAATTGATTTTTGATTAGTGATGATTTGCACATCTTGTCGTAAATCAGCCAGCCAACTACAAACGAACTAACTCCGATTAGGATTCCTTCCGTTGCCGTAATGTCCAAAACATTCTTATCTATTAAGAAAGCAGAAGCATTAAAATAATAAACCACGAACAGCAAGCAAAAACCAGATAGCCATGTAAAATAGGCTTCGTATTTGAACCAATGCAGGTGTTTCGGAATTGTCTTTGGCGCAACTTTATATTTCTCTAGATAATAAAACCCGCCACCATGCACTGCCCAAAGATTTCCGGCTAATTCATCACGTACGTCTTCTGTACGGTTTAATGCATTTTCAAGGAAAACAAAATAAAACGAAGCACCAATCCAGGCAATCCCGAAGGTAATGTGCATCAATCGAATGACAATATTCAGCCATTCCATCATCTGCGCTTCCAATGGTGTCCCCTGTACAAGAATATAAGTGTTAATCAGGATTCCGACAATGGCCATCAGCATTCCGGCATAAATATAATTCATGCTCGTGTTGCGGATATCATCATCCGTTTCAGGGTCTTTTTGGGATTTACCTTTTATGAAGTTGGGCATTTTGTATGACATATAGCCCAGCGTAACCAATACGCTGAAATACACTACATACAAAACAATTATTACGAAGGTTCCTATTGACACTACTTATTGATTTTACCAAACAATCGTAAACGGCTGATACCACCGTCAGGGAAAATGCTCAATCTGACGTGCGTTATTCCGCTATGCGTATTTATTTCTTTTACAAATTCGTGTCCGTTATCAGCACTTAATTTTTGTTGTGGTAATAAAACCTGCCAATTACCGCCATCGATAACATAATCGTCATTATCGCTTACACAGCATTCAATCGAACAACTATCAGGATAGTTTCCTTTAAAATGACAGGTGTCGACAACTATTTTGTCAACCGTTCCTCTTTGTGCTAATTTTAGTATAACCCAATCGCGATTATTTGGTGTACGGTTTCTTTTGGTTTCCCAGCCGTCTCCCATATTCGCACCACGATTAGGCATAATCAGGTTGCTCATTGCACTGAAGAACATATCGTTGCAAGCAATTGCTTGTCCGCCATTTATTGCAGCCGTTAAATCTATTGTTTCATTTGCCGAAACAGCATCCCAGTTTTTAAAAACTTCCCCATAAACCCGGAAACGGGCTACGCCGCCATCAGGATAAATATGTAAACGCAAATGCGTAAAGATTTCATTGCTTTCGCATTCGTAAAAATTCTGCGAACCTGCATCTAAATGGGATTTTGGCAGAAGTTCTTTCCATGCTAAATTCTCCCAATCCGTAATTCCATCGGCATTTGACAAATTAATGGCTTCAACCGAAGCATGTGGCGGATGGTTTCCTAAAAAGAAATTGGTGTCAATATCAAAACCGCTAATTTTTCCTGAAACACCCAATTGAATTACAGCCCAATCGTTTCCTGGAGTTCTTTTGCGGCGACTTTCCCAGCCGTCCATCCATTTTCCTCTGTCTGTATATTTATCGGTAATAAAAATGCCTCTTGTTGGCAGGATTAAGTTTTCTTTTTCTGCGAAGAAATCATCTGTACTATATAAAACCTTTCCGCCTAAACGTTCTGCTGCTAAATCGGTAAGTGCTGTAAATGCTGGCGATTCTTTTATAATCTCGGTTACTTTTGCAAAAGCCATTGTCCTTTATTTTTGTTTTGTATTAATTTATTCTGATAAACAGTTGCGCCATTTACTATGGTTTCAAGCACTTTTCCGTTTAAGTTTTGCGCAATATATGGACTTATTTTATATCTAAAAAAAATGTCTTCGGGTTTTACTAAATCGATTTTGTCAGGATTCCATATCACAATATCGGCATCGTTGCCAATCTTGATTGTTCCTTTGGTTGAAGCCTTAATAAACCGCGCCGGTTCTGAAGTCACTAACGGAATAAATTGTTCCAAAGTCATCGTTTTATTAAGAGCTGTCCATGAAGCAGTTAATAAGAATTGAATACCCGCAATTCCGCCCCACGCTTTCTTCAGATTACCACTTTCCATTTCTTTGATATTGGGTGGAGCAGGCGAGTGGTCTGTAGTAATAAAATCCAAAACTCCTGAACCAAAAGCTTGTTTCAATTGGTCATTGTTCGCCTTTTCACGTATTGGTGGCGCACATTTATAGATGCAGTTTCCGTCCGGAATAGCCTCGGCATTAAAGAAAATGTATTGCGTGCAGGTTTCGGCGGAAATTGGTAAACCTTCTTTCTTGGCAGCTTCAATTTTGGATAACGCTTCCGCGGATGCGACGTGAACGATATGAACTGGGCAATTGTGTTTTCGGCACATCCGAATCATTAAGTCAATGGCGTCATTCTCCCATTTCTTTGGACGACTGGCAAGATAATGTTGATAGCTTGTTGGATTGTTTTCGAAATCACAATCAACTTCGGTATCGTATAATTCGCAGTGTGTCAATAACGGAATATTGTATTTGGCAATAATTGGCATCGCTTCGTCCAAATCTTTTTCGGTTACATTAGGAAATTCATCAATGCCTGAATGTGTCAAGAAACATTTTACGCCTACAACTCCAGATCGAATCAGTTCTTCTAAATTACCCGTATTTCCGGGAATTAATCCTGCATAGAAACCAACATTGACATTCATTTTACCTTTTGAAGCTTCTAGTTTTTGATTAAACGCGTCCAAAGTTGTCGTTACCGGACTTGCATTCAAAGGCATATCGATAATCGTTGTGCTACCAGCAGCAGCAGCAGCTTGAGTAGCAGTTTCGAAACCTTCCCATTCGGTTCTTCCAGGTTCGTTAATATGAACGTGCACGTCAATAACACCGGGCATAATTACAGAATTGCCATAATCATTAGCACCATCCAATTTATTGAAATTTATAGCTATAATTTTGTCAGTAAAAGTTATTGTAGCGGGTTGTAGTTTATTGTCAACCCAAACTCGACTACTATATATTTTTCTTTCGTGCACTGTAATTTAGTTTTGGATTTACCCGAAAGGCAAACATACAAACTTAAGTATAAAAAATTAATTTTGGATAAGTAAATACTGTGGTAGTTATTTGTTGTACAACAAGCGAAATAAAAATCAGCTAAACAAAAAATAGTTTTCGATTTTAAAAAAGTAAAAGTTTAGTCTATGTCGATTTTTTTTAATTATTTCGACCTACTTTTGAATCATGTCGATTGAATCGACATAGTAAAAAAGCAATATCTTTTTTTACAAATCTATAAGTTAACTTTTAAATGACAAAATCCTTTTACAAAGAACTTCAACAAGCCTTGCAATCCGAAAAGCGATTAGTTTTGATGGTTGTGATAACCAATGAGGGAAGCAGTCCAGGGCGAAAAGGATTTAAAATGGCAGTGACTAAAAATGCAATGTTTGGCACAATTGGCGGTGGAATAATGGAGCATAAGTTGGTAGAATATGCACAATCACTTTTGGGCAAACCATCTTTTGAACCATTAATAAAACATCAAATCCACGATAAATCCGCACCAAAAGACCAATCGGGAATGATTTGTTCAGGTCAGCAGACTATTGCTTTTTTTAATATTACGAATGAATTTATTCCATTGGTTAACCAAATTCTAACGGAAGAAAATTTCAAGATAACATATAACAATTTTGGAATTAATGTTCCTTCTGAAAATGAAGCATGGTCGTTTACTGAAAGCAATATTCAACGTCAGAAAGTATACATTATTGGCGGCGGACACGTTGGTTTAGCGTTGAGTGAAGTGCTGTCACGCATGGATTTTGAGATTCATATTTTTGATCATCGGGAAAACCTGAATACTATGATACAAAATCAGTTTGTTGATTCGATACAAACCGTCGAGTTGGGACAAATAGATGCTTATATTCCGGAAGGAAATGACGTTTACGTGGTGATTATGTCTTTTGGTTATCGTACCGATGATGTAATTATCCGAAAATTAATCAACAAGAATTTCAAATATATTGGGATGTTGGGCAGTAAAGAAAAGATTGCAACCTTGTTTCAAAGTATGATTGTCGATGGTTTTGATAAAGATAGAATTGCCCAAGTCTATGCTCCAATTGGGATTGATATAAAAAGTGAAACTACTCAAGAAATTGCTATCAGCGTTGCGGCACAATTGATTAGAGTTAAAAACCAAAATAGATGATTTCGACTTCTGAAGCTTTTTCAATACTAGAAAATCTCAAATATTCTAAAAGAATAGTGGAAATTCATTTACTAGAATCTCTAAATTATGTCCTGGCTGAAACGGTTTTTTCGCCTATCAATATGCCTCCATTCCGTCAAGCTACGATGGATGGTTTTGCGATTAGTTTGCACGATTCGTTGCACTATGAAATAGTTGGTGAAGTCAAAGCGGGCGATTTTTTAGACACAAAATTAAAACCGGGTCAAGGTGTAAAAATATTCACTGGTGCAGCAATTCCTTTACTGGCGCAAGCAGTAATTCAGATTGAAAAAGTATTCGTAAGCGATTTAAATATATATTTAGACGAAATTATTAAACCAGAAACTAACGTCCGCCAACTTGGTGCGCAAATTGGTAAAGATGCAGTTGCCTTACCAAAAGATTCGTATTTAAATCCTGCTGCGATTGGATTCCTTACTGCTTTAGGAATGACCAAAGTGAAAGTTTATCAAAAGCCAACTATTGGCATTGTAGTAACTGGAAATGAATTGGTTACCGCTGGCGAGAATTTGCCATACGGAAAAGTGTATGAAAGCAATGCAATAATGCTGCAAACTGCCTTGCACAATGCAAATTTCAACGTTATTTCTAAGTATCAAGCGGATGATAATTTTGAAAACACCAAAAAAACATTGGAAAAAGCTATAAATCAAAATGATATTGTATTGGTTTCTGGCGGAATATCTGTTGGCGATTATGATTTTGTCGGCAAAGCTTTAGAGCGTCTAAATGTAGAAATATTGTTTTATAAAGTAAATCAAAAACCTGGAAAACCTTTATTGGTTGGTAAACAGGACGATAAAATTATTTTTGCCTTACCCGGAAATCCAGGAGCGAGCCTGACTTGTTTTTACGTGTATGTGTTGCCAATGCTGCAAAAACTTTCTGGAATTAATTATAATTATGGTTCGACACTGAAGAAAAATTTGGCACATGATTTTACTGTTGATAATTTGCGTTCCCAGTTTTTGAAAGCATCGATTGTAGTCGATGAAGTAACGATACTCTCACATCAGGATTCGGGAATGTTGAATTCTTTTGCGCTCGCAAAGGCTCTAGTTTATGTGTCCGAGGGGAAATATCAATTGTTAAAAGGCGATAAAGTTTCGGTCTACCTTATTTAAAAAAAAGATTTGTCGCTATATTTACGGTTCGTTAATTTTTTAAAATATGCTTGCAAGCGAACTTCTCCCATCCCAGTTATTACTTTTTTTATTGCTCCTTGTAGCCTTTTTATATGCGAGCGTTGGACACGGTGGCGCTAGTGGTTACTTGGCTTTGATGAGTTTATTTGCGTTTCCAATGTCGTTTATGAAACCCACTGCATTGGTACTCAACATATTGGTTTCTGGAATTTCTTTTTATTTTTACTATCGTGAAAAGAAATTTGAGTGGAATTTATTTTATCCCTTTGCAATAACCTCGATTCCATTTTCTTTTTTAGGCGGTAGCATTTCTATTGAAACGCACATTTACAAAATTATCTTGGCCACAGTTTTGCTATTTGCCGTTGCAAGATTATTGGGTTTAATCGGAAAACAAAAAGAACAATTGGAATCAATAAACATTCCGTTAGCCCTTTTAATTGGTGCCATAATTGGTTTTTTATCAGGCTTGATTGGTATTGGCGGTGGCATTATTTTGAGTCCAGTAATTTTGCTTTTAGGTTGGGCCGATATCAAAAAGAGTGCTGCTGTTTCAGCATTATTTATTTTTGTGAATTCAATTTCAGGACTTTTCGGATTTGTATCGAAAGGAGGAACTTTGCCAATATCTTCGGTATCTTTGATTACTGTAGTTTTGATAGGCGGAATTCTTGGGGGTTATTTTGGAAGTAAAAAAATGAATACCGTTGTCCTTCGAAATATTTTAGCTGTTGTATTGCTTATCGCCATCTTTAAATTATACACCACCTAATGGAAATAATTATAAAATACTTCGGAATTATAGCCGATATTACCTCGAAAACAGAAGAAGTTATTTTTATTGAAGATGACTGTATCACTTTAAAATTAATACAATCAAAAATCGAAATAAAGTATCCTAAAATACTGGTTATTAATTATTCAATAGCAGTAAATAAAAAATTCCTACAAAATGATATTTTGTTAAAAAACAAAGATATAATCGCTTTTTTACCACCCTTTGCTGGAGGTTGAATAATGGATTAGAAACTGAAATAAATTCAGCCTAAATGAAACGATACGAAAGACAAATTGCCTTGCCTGAAATTGGAATTTCTGGTCAGCAGAAACTCTCCCAAGCCAAAGTTTTAATCATTGGTATTGGTGGCTTGGGATGTACTGTTTTGCAAAATTTAGTAGCTGCAGGAGTAGGAAAGATTGGGATTGTGGACGGCGATGTTGTGGAAGAAACCAACTTACATCGTCAGTTTTTGTATAATTTAGATGTTTGTGGAAGAAAAAAAGTTGAAGTTGCTGCTGAAGTTGTCAAAAAACAAAATTCAGAAGTTGACATAAGTGTTTATTCAGAATATTTGAACAAACTAAACTGTCTCGAAATTGTAGCTGATTTTCAAATTATTGTAGACTGTTCCGATACTATCCCGACGCGCTATTTGGTTAACGATTTGGCTGTCAGAAAGGGAATTCCAATGGTTTATGCTTCAATTCATAAATTTGAAGGACAGCTTTCGGTTTTCAACTACAAAAATGGGTCAACTTATCGCTGTTTGTTTCCTGAAAACGAAAGATTGGAAGCCATTCCAAATTGTAATGATTCTGGAGTTTTAGGAGTTTTACCTAATATTTTAGGAGCAATGCAAGCAAACGAAGTATTGAAAATTATTCTTGGAATTGGTGCCGTTTACTATGGGAAATTATTAATTTTTAATAGTTTAGATAATAGCTCACAAAGTATTAAAATTGAGAAGATTGAAAATATAATTAATAAAAGCTTTCTTATTCATAGGGGTATTACAGTACTTGATTTTTTTGCCAATAAAAATGCTTTAATAATTGACATTAGAGAAGCATATGAAGAACCAAAATTAGATTTAGAAACTTTCGAAAACGTACCTTTGTCTGAATTGGATATTTTTATGAAAGACGTTAACATAAATCAAAAAGTAATTCTTGTTTGCCAACACGGAAACCGCAGCGCATTAGCAGTTGATTATCTTATAAAAAAAGGATTTTTAAATGTTTTTCATTTGCAAAACGGCATCTTATCTTTAGAAAACAGCTATAGCCATGATACCTAGTAATCAAAAAAAAACATCGTTTATACAAGGTTCCATTTCTGCAGAATTCATTGGAAATTCTATTGCTAAACATCAAAGTAAAATCACAATAGGGGCACATAACATCTTTCTTGGGCAAGTTCGAGCTGATGTCATCGATGGCAAAACGGTTACTGCAATTGAATATACTGCTTATGAAGAAATGGCAGAAAATAGTTTTTTTGAAATTCGTGAAGCGGCTTTTGCCAACTATGAATTGTCTTGCATGCATATTTATCACAGTCTGGGATTGGTTAAAGCGGGAGAAATTTGTCTTTTTGTATTTGTTTCAGCACCTAGACGAAAAGTTGTATACAAAGCTTTAGAATTTTTAGTTGAAGAGATTAAGGAAAAAATTCCCATTTTTGGCAAAGAAATTTTTGAAGATGAATCGTATACTTGGAAAAAAAACATATAAAATGGTCGATATCACTCATAAAATTACAACATTACGAACAGCCGTGGCGCAAGCTATTGTAAAGGTGAGTTCAAACGAGACTATTCAAGCTGTATTAAACAATAAAGTTCCAAAAGGTAATGTGTTAGAAGTGGCAAGGACGGCAGGATTATTTGCCGTCAAAAATACTTCGAGTGTTATTCCCGATTGTCATCCAATACCTATTGAATACACAGGGATAAAATTTGATTGTCAAGAATATTGCATCAAGATTGAAGTTACAGTTAAAACAATTTACAGAACGGGAGTAGAAGTTGAAGCCATGCACGGTGCATCTGTAGCAGCTTTGACGGTGTTTGATATGCTGAAACCAATAGATAAAAATGTCGAAATTTTGACGGTGAAATTAGTACACAAAAAAGGAGGTAAATCAGATTATAAAGTGGCGCAATTTCAAAAGTTAAATATTGCTATAATGGTTTGTTCGGATAGTGTTTCAGCCAGAACTAAAGAAGACCAATCAGGTAAAATAATTACTCAAAAATTAGAAAAACTGGGATTGTTTATCGCTCATTATGACATCATTCCTGATGATATAACCGTAATTCAAAAGTTAATTAGTGATCATTGTACGTCCAAAATAGACCTTATTATTATGACAGGTGGAACAGGTTTATCGCATAGAGATGTAACGCCCGAGGCAATCCTTCCGTTAATTGATCGAAGAATTCACGGAATCGAAGAAGCCATTCGGTCCTATGGTCAAGAACGAACGCCATTTGCAATGTTGTCTAGAAGCGTTGTAGGTTTTAAAGGAAATACGCTACTTATGGCATTGCCCGGTTCAACAAGTGGCGCAGCAGAATCTATAGACGCAGTTTTTCCGTCGGTGTTGCATTTATTTCAATTAATAAACGGATTTGATCATGCTAAATAATACACTTTTAAAAGATGACTTTAATCGTAAACACGATTATTTGCGTATTTCAATTACTGAGCATTGTAATTTGAGATGTACCTATTGCATGCCCGAAGAAGGAATTTTGCTTACGCCAAAGCAGCATTTGATGACTGCTGATGAAATTATTTCTGTAGCGAAAACCTTTGTAAATCTTGGCGTGACCAAAATCAGGCTGACTGGTGGAGAACCATTGATTCGAAAAGATGCCGCAGAAATCATGGTTAGATTGGGGAAATTAGAAGTCAATTTGACCCTTACAACCAACGGAATTTTAATTCCTAATTTTATTGAAACTTTTAAAGAAGCAGGAATTAAAAACATCAACATTAGTATTGATAGTTTGATAAAAGACAAGTTTAATACGATTACAAAGCGAGATTATTTTGATGTAGTTCAAAAAAACATCAATTTATTACTGGGTGAAAAATTTAATGTCAAACTTAATGTGGTTTTGATTAAAGCATTTAACGACAACGAAATATTGGATTTTATTGCTTTGACAAAAAATAAAAATGTTCAAGTTCGATTTATTGAATTTATGCCTTTTTCGGGCAATCAATGGGACAAGTCGAAATTGGTTTCGTATGATGAAATTCTTGATGTCATTCAATCCAAATACGCTATTTCCGAAATCGAACGTTTGCACGATGCAGCAAATGATACAGCAAAAAACTTTAAAATTAATTCGCATATAGGCAGTTTTGCCATTATAAGTTCGGTTACTAATCCGTTTTGTAGTACGTGTAATCGCATTCGCCTTACGGCCGATGGAAAACTTAAAAACTGTCTGTTTTCAAATATTGAAACACCTTTATTAGAAACATTACGACTAGGAGAATCGATACTTCCGTTAATTCATCAAAATTTAATGACAAAAATGGCGGTTCGCGCAGGAATGGATGACGATTCTAAATTCCAAAATCCGGAGTTGTACTTTCAGAACAGAACAATGATTGCTATTGGAGGATAATTTCACGATGAGCAGTTCAGAACCTTGTTGATAAGTTTGTAGTACGTGATATTTTAACTAGTAATTTACTTTTTAATTTTAAATAACTAACCAATCATATAAACTATGATTAAAAATATAAACTTATGAAAAAACAATTTGCAGAATTTTTTGGCACCTATTGGCTCGTCTTTGGCGGTTGTGGTAGTGCACTGTTTGCTGCAGGAATTCCTAATTTGGGAATAGGATTTGTTGGTGTATCTCTCGCTTTTGGCTTAACTGTTTTGACGATGGCGTATGCGGTGGGTCATATTTCGGGAGGCCATTTTAATCCTGCAGTCTCTTTAGGACTTTGGGCAGGAGGCAGATTTTCGGCAAAAGATTTAGTTCCGTATATTGTTTCACAATGCGTTGGAGCACTTGCTGCAGCGGGCACTTTGTTTATTATTTGTTCAGGGAAAGCTGGTTTTATGATTGATAATACCAAAGCAGGTGCTTTTGCATCCAATGGTTACGGTGCTTATTCTCCAGACGGTTATTCGATGCAATCGGCTTTTATTGCAGAATTTGTTTTGACTATGTTTTTTTTACTCGTAATACTCGGGACTACCGATAAATTTGCCAATACCAAATTTGCTGGAGTTGCCATTGGACTTGCCTTAACGCTAATTCATTTGGTAAGTATTCCCATTACTAATACTTCTGTAAATCCGGCTCGTTCCTTATCACAAGCGTTGTTTGTTCAAGGCGAAGCATTATCGCAGGTTTGGTTGTTTTGGGCGGCTCCAATTCTAGGTGCAGTTGTTGCAGGATTACTTTACAAAAATCTGTTACAAGATTATTCGGAGGCTTAATTTTTGAATTTAATTTTATAAAGAGAAAAGAGTGAAATCATTCATTTTTTTCTCTTTATTTTTGCATTATGAATTCACTTTTCCCAAAAGAAAAAATTACGTTTGACCTTCCCGATGCTACGATTGTGTATTATCCTAATTTTTTTGAAAATGGTAGTGCCGATGCATTTTTTGAAAGTTTAAAAAATGAAATTCCGTGGCAGCAGGACAAGATTACAGTTTATGGGAAAACACATCCGCAACCCAGATTGACGGCACTTTTTGGTAACGAAGGCAAACCTTACCACTATTCGAATATTGTAATGCAGCCCAATGCTTGGAGTATTTTATTGTTATTTATTAAAAACAAAATTGAAGAAATAGTTACTGAAAATTTCACGACTGTTTTGCTGAATTATTATCGTGATGGCAGAGACAGCAATGGCTGGCATGCTGATAATGAGAAAGAATTAGGAATAAATCCAATTATTGCTTCGGTGAGTTTTGGTGCGGAACGGTTTTTTTATTTGCAGCACAATACCATTGCAGCACAAAAGTTAAAACTAAATTTGAAACACGGAAGTTTACTAATTATGAGCGGAACAACACAACATTTTTGGAAACATCAAATAGCGAAAACAGCAAAACCAATTGGTCCAAGAATAAATCTTACGTTTAGGATAATAAAATAGGTATTCCATTTAATTTTTGAATTTTTAGAGACCTCTCTTTTCATATAAAATTGTTTTAATTTCTTAAAAGTTGAAAAAATAATACTATTGTTAACCAACAAATTACTATTTTTACTAATATTGAATTTCAAAGTAAGCAACAAGGAATATTTTTATAAAATGCTTTTACAGAAATGAAAAAAAGTAAGTTAGTAGAACTTGATTACGAACAATTAGAACGGATTGTCAGCATGGCGCAAGAGGGAAAAAAGCCTTTTGAAGTAATTAAAGAAGAATTTGGGCTATCAGAAAACGAAGTTAGTGAAATGATGCGAAAGCTACTTTCCAAAGATAAATTTGAACTTTGGAAGAAGAAAGTTGCAGGAAGCAAGCCAAAACCAAAATTAATTATCGACGACTTTGATGATTTGGATAGTAAATATTATATCAAAAATAAATTTGATTAATCCTAAAAACTCTTGTGCAGCAAGAGTTTTTTTTATTGTTTAGTTAATCAAATCTAAAAATTTGTAATCCCTTGTAACTATTGATTATTTTTGAGGACTTATCCAAAAAAAATTGTAGCAATGAAAAAATTAATTTTAAGTATTGTTTTTATTTTGGCGGTTTCTAACTTCAATGCAACAGCACAAAAAAAAGCACTAAAAGAAGTAGAAAAAGTAACCATCGATCTCAATCATGTAAAAGATGACAAGGTTATGGTAACTATAATTCCGCCAAAAATGGTTGGTAATGATGTGGTATTTCATCTCCCAAAAACAGTTCCAGGAACTTATTCTGCCGATAATTACGGAAAGCTTATCGATGATTTAAAGGCATTTGATAAAACCGGAAAAGAACTAAAAACAGCTAAAACAGATGAAAACTCCTGGAAAATTTCTAATTCAAAATCTTTATCCAAAATCACTTATTGGGTAAACGACACTTTCGACACTGAAACGGGGAAAGGATTTGGCAAAGACGATATCTTTTCGCCAGCAGGTATAAATATTCTTGAAGGCAAAAATTTTATGGTCAACAATCACGGTTTTGTGGGTTATTTTGACAACAAAACCGAGATAAATTTTAACTTAACTATTTTGCATCCTGCCACCCTTTTTGGAGCAACTTCTTTAATAGATAGCGATAAAAGTACTACAGTAGATAATTTTGTTGTAGCGCGTTATTTTGACTTGACCGACAATCCTATCATGTATGCCAAACCAGATTATGAAACATTTACTGTTGATGGAATGCAAATATTGTTCAGCGTATATTCGCCAACAGGCATACACACAGCCAAAGAATTATTGCCCGATTTAGAAAAAACAATGCGGGCTCAAAAAGCCTTTTTGGGTTCTATTAACACCAACAAAAGATACACCGTTTTGCTTTACCTGTCAGATGTAAAACAACCCGATGCCAAAGGATATGGAGCACTAGAACATCATACTTCAACCACGGTAGTGTTTCCTGAATTAATGCCTAAAGAAGCTTTGGGCGAACAGTTAAAGGATGTAGTGTCGCACGAATTTTTTCACACTGTAACTCCCTTGAGCATTCACTCAAAAGAAATTCAATATTTTGATTACACCAACCCAAAAATGTCCAAACATTTATGGATGTATGAAGGTGTGACCGAATATTTTGCCAATCTCTTTCAAGTAAATCAAGGATTAATTGATGCCGATGCGTTTTATGAAAGAATGGCAACAAAAATAACCAATGCTTCTAGCTTAAATGACACCATGCCGTTTACCGAAATGAGTGCCAATGTGCTTGTAGATCCCTATAAAGACCAGTACTTAAATGTATATGAAAAAGGCGCTTTAATAGGAATGTGTATTGATATTATCATCCGTGAAAAAAGCAATGGACAAAGAGGAATTCTAGATTTAATGAAAAAATTATCCAAAGAATATGGTGTGAATAAGCCGTTTAATGACGACGAACTTTTTGGCAAAATCACTCAACTAACGTATCCCGAAGTAGGCGAATTTTTAATCACTTATGTTTCTGGAAAAACCCCAATACCTTACGAATCCTATTTTGCAAAAATGGGCGTAACCAAAGGAAAAATTCAGATTCCAGTAAATCCATTGTTAAAAGATCGGTCAACGCCTTATATCACCGTAAACCCTACAACGAAAGAGATTATCGTCATTCCGAGTACAGAATTAAACAACTTTATGAATAATTTAGGGCTAAAAGGAGGTGATGTTATTATGGCAATAAACAATAAACCCTATAATCTAGATACCATTTACGATCTGATAATAGAAAGCCAAAACTGGAAAACAGACGACGCGATAAGTGTGAAAATAAAGAGAGATAACGTAGAACAAACCATAAACGGCAAAGTAAAACTGAATTTTGACGAGGCGCAAGGCTATAAATTTACCGATACCTCAAAACAGGTTCTGAATACTTCTTGGCTGAAAGGATAAGTTATCTTTTTGCCAACTGTAAATCCTCAATTTGAATGTCAAATTGAGGATTTTTTATAAGCCATTCCCATGAACGTTATCGTTTCATCGCAAAATGTCCTTTATGAATTTTTCCATCACTACGGGTTACATAAAACCAGTAATCATCTGACGGTACAAGACTGCCATTATAAGTGCCGTCCCAGGCTTCTATACAATTCATTACTTTGAGCATTTTGCCATAACGGTCAAATATTTTCACCTTGAAGTCGGCTTCATACTGCGAAAAATTTATGCGCCAATTATCATTTATGCCATCACCATTTGGAGTGAAATACTTTGAATAGTTTAACAGTACTGCTTCGTCAAGCACTGTGCCGCAGCCAAATTTATCTCTGACATATACATGATAAATTCCAGGCAATAAACCCGTAAATTCATTGCTGTCTTGGTACACAATTCCATCTATTGAATATTCATATATGCCTAAACCAGTTACTGTAATTATAATGCTATTGTTATTTTCTGTCCAGTCAAATTCCTCAATTTTAGTAATTGTGGCAGGATTTGATAAAAAGATATTAAAATCTTTGCGCGAATCACAAGTAAGGCTTCCGTGATCCTCTGTAACAACCACCCAATAATTACCTGGTGAAGCTATAGTGATTGCATTGGTTGTTTGTGTTGTTGACCAAGTGTAGCTATCAAAACCCGAATCTGCTTCGATTAAAACAGTCTTAAATTCACAGAGAGGGTATTTATCTTCCATAACAATTCTAGGCGAATCTATGAAAGTAAATGACAAGGCAGCGACTTTATGACAAGCATCAGCAGAGGTAACACGTACATAAACAGTATTATTAGTATTACTCAAATTACAAGCGGTATAGTTGGCAATACTTCCAGTGGCGTTTCCTATTTCGGCATCGGCAGCAGTCGTGAAATAAGAAAACCCAAAAGCATTTACATTGGCAATAAGATTGGTATTATAAAACGTTAAATCTACATTTTCAGAACCATCATTTAGTTTATCACACAAGTTGATATGATAATCAATGGCGGTCGGAATAGCAAGAAAATGACTGTTTAAATATACATAGCCAGTATAAGATCTGCAATTAATTCCTTTTTTTACAACCACTTGAAAATTTGCTGGTCCATTCAAGTTATCCAATGTATTATTGGTTGACCAAGTTGCACCTCCGTCAAAACTATACTCGTCACCAGGTGTTAAAATTTTCAGTGAGGCATAAGTACCACAACCAGCTTCTGTAAGATCATAATCGGGATAACTGTCTTGTAAATTATTTAAATAAACATAAGCATTGGGCGACGTACAGCCTTGTGAATCTCTAATTTTAACGAGGTAACTTCCGCTTGTCAAATTCAAAAATACATTTGAAGCTTGCCAAGTTGTTCCGCCATCAATACTAAATGACATGGCAGGAGTTGTTATTGTTATGCCACCCAGTGCACCACAAAAAGGATTGTCTTTGACATATAATGGGAGTGCTAAAAATTCGCTACTTAAAGAAACACTGTTAAAATTAGAAATACAACCCTGTGCGTCTTTTGTTCGAATTAAATAAATACCCGATGCTAGTCCGGTTGCAATGTTATTAGTGGTCCACGTTACGCCATCATCAAAACTATATTCAGCAGCTGTTGAAGTAATGGTGATGCTTCCTCTATCCCCACAAAAAAGAGGGTCAACAGAGGTAAAATCGGGAAAAGAAGATAAATAAGGGATGATGCTCACATTAGAATTATAAGAAGTACAGCCCGAGGCAGTTCTTATTTTAACCGAATAAGTTCCGTAAGGTAAGTTGTTTTTTATCGAATTTGTTTCCCATGTTACTCCATTATCATAACTATATTCCGATGCTGTTGACGTAACTTGAATAGCGCCAGTAGCGGTAAAACAAGTTGGCTGCGTCAACACAATAGACGGTAATGGCGCTACCGAATTACTTAAAATAGTTACCGAGCCATTTGCAATACAACCATAAGAATCTGTTACTCTAACCGTATACGTTCCCACTGCACCTACTGATATACTTTGAGTAGTTTGTAAGCTACCAGCCCACAAATAGCTCACTCCGGGTGATGCGGTGAGCGTAGTGCTGCCCGAACAAACGTTTAGTATACCGCTAATACTTGCAAACGGGTTTTTAACAATAAGTTGAACCCCAATTATTTTATAACACGTTGCACTTTGTGTAACTCTTACAAAAATAGTTGTAGAATAACTTTCATAATTTGTAAAGGCAACAATAGGATTTGTATTGTTTGTGGCATCGGTTAAATTAGTAAAGTAGCTAAAAGTTAATCCATTTGCATTGGTAACAATACCGCTATTGACATTCGAAAGATTAAAAAATTCTTTCCCATCATTATTGTTATCACACAATGTTAAACTCGTAGTTTGAACGGCAACATTGCAATTTACACAATTCAAAAACCAAATATCCCAACCCGGATTTGCATCGTCATCTGTTGCCGAATTGAAGCTGGTACCGCTGCAGTTGGTTTGTGTAATTCCAAAATTTATTGTGGCAGAAACGTTGTAACTCTCGGTGATTATGTTTGGTAAATTGGCAGCAACCAAGTCAAAACAAAAACGTTTGGTAACTAAATCCAAAGTTGTCGGTGTTTGCGAAGTATAAATTACCGTACCAGTTGCATCTCTGACGTTCAGTACAACCGATGTAACAGTAGCATTGATAGTGCCCGAAGTAGGTATGGTAAAACTTCCACATACTGAAATAGGTAATGTTGGGCATATTTTATACAATGGATCTAATTGGATACTGCCTTGAAGATTTTCGTTGGCGTGCAACAAGCAAATATCATCAACATAGGCGTAGCCAAAATGGCCATTCAAACCACATCGTGAAGCCATTATTTCGAGAGTAAAATTTTCATTATTTGGAATTGATGAAATATTTAATATTCCGGCTTGCCAGTTTGGGGTATAAAGTATAATATTGCCACCTTCAACAATATTGGCTTGTTTGAAAATACAGTTAGTAGGTGTGCCAATTAAACAAAATTCATCAACCACCACGCCCGAATGATTTACGACTCTTGCTTTAAAATATGGTTGTTCGTTATCATGGTCATTTGTTGTAATACTTTGTAAAACAGCTTTATAATTAAAAACTAATTGCGTTTCATTGTTGGTTTTAAAACGTTTGGCTTGCAGTAAACCCATAGTTGGAGAAGATTCCTTATAATTAAGTTTTAAAGTATATTGATCATATGCATTAATATTACCAATAAATTCATCAATAAAATTAGAGGGAACTGTTGAAACCATAAGGCCAACATCATTTGGGTCGTATTGTTTAATTCTTAAATTCGCAACTTCCGAAATGGGTTTGCATTGCATCGGGTTTAACGGAGCTCCATCGATATATTCATAGTTTTTTAAAACATTAGTACCCGAAATAGTATCAAACTCTTCAAAACTTCCGTTACTGCATAGCGGAACAGCACTTAATGATGTAATAGAAGTAATGCTTTTTTTACGTTGTAATGAAATATTTTTTTGTTCATTTTCGAAAAAAACTTTTCTCTTAAAAGCATCAGTAATTAAGTGACCTAATCTATCCTCAATTTTCCGATCATTCAAAACAGTTTTGAACAGTATCTTTTCATTGGTTTTATTTTGACCAAAAATAGCGGTACTTGACAATAGTAGAAAAAAAAACAGTACAGTTTTCATAAATTACGCTGTAAGACAAGAAAATAAATATAAGAAAGTTCTTGTGAATAAAAAAACAAATTTATGATTTATTTAGTTTTATATCAACGACATTAGCAATCAACATACTTTTTATTAAAGATTTATTAATGACTATTTTATTTCTATAGTAATGAATACGTGACATCATAAAAAATATAAAGTAAATTTGTGCGTCAATAATAGCAAATGAAAGACATCCTTTTACTCACACCGCCGTTTACGCAACTTAATACGCCTTATCCGGCAACAGCCTATTTGAAAGGATTTTTAAATACTAAAAACATTTTAGCCTATCAAATGGATTTAGGTATCGAGGTGATACTGGAACTTTTTTCAAAACAAGGTCTAACGAGTATCTTTTCTAGAACGGAGATTGTCATCCCGACCGCAGTTGAAGGAACTCAAAATTTGCAACGAATTTTTTCACTTAAAGAGAATTACATCAACACTGTTGATGCTGTTATTGCTTTTCTTCAGGGAAAAAATCCAACATTGGCACGTCAAATCTGCAGCGGAAACTTTCTGCCACAAGCTTCACGTTTCGATCAATCAGACAATATGCAATGGGCATTTGGTTCTATGGGAATGCAGGACAAAGCGAAGCATTTAGCCACGCTATATCTCGAAGATTTATCTGATTTTATCAAAGAAACGGTTGATGAAAACTTTGGCTTTAGCCGTTACGCCGAAAGATTGGGGAGAAGCGCTAATTCGTTTGATGAAATGTACAATAATCTACATCACGACTTGACGTATATCGATAGTATTTCCTTGCCCATTTTAGAAGAAAAACTTAAACAAGTTCAACCCAATTTAGTATTGATTTCAGTTCCGTTTCCTGGTAATTTATATAGTGCTTTTCGTTGTGCACAATTCATCAAAAAGCATTATCCAAAAATAAAAATAGCCATGGGTGGCGGTTTCCCAAACACAGAACTTCGTGATTTAAAAGATAAAAGGGTTTTCGAATTCTTTGATTTCATCACACTTGATGATGGTGAATTGCCTGTAGAATTGCTCCACAAAGCAGTTTGTCTTTCTGAAGGAGCTACTTATAAAAGAACGTTTCTCCTCGAAAACAACAAAGTAGTTTATAAAAACAACGCAACTAAACCCGATTATAAACAAAGCGATGTTGGTACGCCTGATTATTCTGATTTGCTTTTGGATAAATATATTTCGGTTATCGAAATTGCCAACCCAATGCACAGCTTGTGGAGTGATGGACGTTGGAATAAACTAACGATGGCGCACGGCTGCTATTGGGGAAAATGTACTTTTTGTGATATTTCTTTGGATTATATAAAGCTATACGAACCTATAGCTGCTAAAACTTTAGTTGACAGAATGGAAGAAATCATTGCTCAAAATGGAGAAAATGGTTTTCATTTTGTAGATGAAGCTGCACCACCAGTATTAATGCGTGAAGTTGCTTTAGAAATTCTTCGCAGGAAACTTACAATTTCGTGGTGGACGAATATTCGTTTCGAGAAAAATTTCACTGCCGATTTGTGTTTGCTACTAAAAGCTTCGGGTTGTATTGCCGTTTCGGGCGGATTGGAAGTGGCTTCTGATAGATTATTAGAATTAATTCAAAAAGGTGTAACGGTAGAACAAGTTGCAAAGGTGACAAGGAATTTCACAGAAGCTGGAATCTTGGTTCATGCCTATTTGATGTATGGTTATCCAACGCAAACGCTTCAGGAAACCGTTGACAGTTTAGAAATGGTGCGCCAAATGTTTGAGTTAGAAATTATTCAATCGGGGTTTTGGCATCAGTTTGCCATGACCGCTCACAGTCCTGTGGGAATGTTTCCAGAAGATTTTGGTGTAATTCCAATTGCTAACACAATTACTTTTGCAAACAATGACATTCATTTCAAAGACAAAACTGGAATTGACCACGATAAATTTAGTTTTGGGTTAAAAAAATCATTATTCAATTATATGCACGGCATTTGTTTTGAGTATGAACTTCAAGATTGGTTTGATTTTAAAATCCCTAAAACAAAAATCGCTTCCGATTATATTGTTTCATGTCTTGAAAAAGACCAAAGTATACAAACAAAACCTTCGGCAAAAATTGTTTGGATAGGAGGGAAACCAATAACTGAAATAGTTACTAAATCAAAAAAAGGAAATCACTGGCAAATGATGGTGCTTACTTTTCATGGTAAAAAAGCAACATTAGAAATCAGATTGGAAAAAGAAATAGGGGATTGGTGGTTTAAAAAATTGGAATTACTTAGTGTAAACAATAATCAAACAATAAGCTTTGCACAGCTCAAAGATGATTTCGAAATTTCTTTTGAGAATTTTGAATTATTTTGGTATTCAAAACCACTACAATCTCTTAAAAACTTTGGGTTGTTAGTTATTTGAATTATCCCGAAATTCTTTCCTACTTATTAATATAATACATATCAATAATATTAAAACTGTGGCAAAAACGTGCAGGTAGTGTCATTTAGTTTTATTACAAAACGGGTTCTCCGTAAAGATCAAACTCGGTAGCATCAATAATTTTTACAGTAACAAATTCGCCTGTTTTGACATAAAATTTTGATGCTTCAATAAGTACTTCATTATCAACATCGGGGCTGTCAAATTCGGTTCTTCCAATAAAATACTGCCCTTCTTTTCTATCGATTACACATCTAAAAGTTAGTCCAATTTTTTCTTGATTAAAATCCCAAGAAATTTGCGATTGCAAGTCCATTATTTCGGAAGCGCGAGCTTGTTTTATTGCCTCGGGCACGTCATCTTCTAACAAGTAAGCATGTGTATTTTCTTCGTGAGAATACGCAAAACAACCCAGTCGTTCAAACTTCATTTCTTGAACCCAATCTCTCATTATTTCAAAATCTTCTTGAGTTTCGCCAGGATAACCCACAATCAAAGTGGTTCTAATCGTAATTCCTGGTACAGCTTCCCTAAAATCTTTTAGTAATTTAGTTGTTTTTTCTTTCGTAGTTCCTCTTCGCATTGATTTCAAAATACTATCTGAAATATGTTGCAACGGAATATCAATGTAGTTACAAATTTTTGGTTCGCGTTTCATCAATTCCAAAACATCCATAGGAAAACCAGTTGGAAAGGCATAATGCAACCTAATCCATTCAATTCCTTCTATTTTTACAAGGTTTTCTAGTAGTTCAGCAAGATTTCTTTTTTTGTATAAATCCAAACCATAATAGGTCAAATCTTGAGCAATAAGAATCAATTCTTTGACACCATTTTTAGCTAAACCTTCCGCTTCTTTTACTAATTTTTCAATAGATTGCGATATGTGCTTACCGCGCATAATTGGAATAGCACAAAAACTACATGGTCTGTCACAACCTTCCGCAATTTTAAGGTAAGCATAATTTTTTGGTGTTGTAGTAATGCGTTCACCTATTAACTCGTGTTTATAATCGGCGCCTAATGCTTTCAATAGTAATGGCAGTTCAGTTGTGCCAAAATATTGGTCGACATTTGGAATTTCTTTTTCTAAATCTGGACGGTATCTTTCGGATAAACATCCGGTTACGAAAACTTTATCTACAAGGCCTTTTTCTTTTTTAGTTGCATATTCAAGAATAGTATTTATAGATTCTGCCTTGGCATTATCAATAAAACCACATGTGTTGATTACAACAATATTGCCTTCTTGTTCGTGCACCACGTCTTTTCCGCTGGCTTTTAATTGTCCCATGAGAACTTCACTATCATAAGTGTTTTTGGAACATCCCAGAGTAATTACGTTGATTTTATTTTTCTTTAATGATTTAGTTCTCATAACTTTAATTCCAATTATTTTGAAGGAGTGCAAAATTACTCTTTTTATTTCGAATTGTTTAGTTAGTCTTTGTTTAAAAACAAAAAACCGACAGTAGCACTATCGGTTTATAGTTTTCAATTATTATTTTTTAGAAATTTATAGAATAACTAATGGTTACATTATTGTTGTAACTACTTATTCTGGCAGGATCTGTCAATCCTGAAGAAAGAAAGGTGTAATTAAAATTCCTGTGGTCATAAGAATATGCTAAATCTATTCGGCTGTCGCCAAATGCATAGCCCAATCCACCAGAGTATCCTGTCAAATCTCCAAAAGTTTGATCGACTTTGTAAGGGCTTTGGTCAAAACGATATCCGCCACGCAAACTCACTTTTTTGATTTTATATTCGCCACCTATACGAACTTCTATAGCATTGCGCAAAGCAGTATTCATAAATGAATTCAAACCTGAATAATCATTTTGCGGTTTGAATTTGGTGTTAGTATAATTTTTTGACGAAACATCAACACTCAATACTGCTTTTTTAGCATATATGTATGCGACACTTCCTGTCCATTTGCTAGGTGTTTGAACAGTGTAAGGTAAATAAATCATCGTAATTCCTGGATTAAACACAACTGGATTAGAAGTGCCACAATCGGGGCAATTAGCAAAAACAGCTTGTCGCTGTTCATCTCTTAATCTATACCAAGTTGGAGATTCATAGGCCAATCCGAGGCGTAAATTTTCTACAGGTTTAACAATGGCACCAAGATTAAATGAATAACCACTTCCATAAGTATGCGTTTCGGTGTCAAATTGCACCGATTGTAATCCCGTTGTGGCGCTAGCGGTGTTATAAGATTCAAATACAGATGTAGATTTAGTTAAATTCGAGTAATGATAGTTTAGATTAACCCCTAAAAAAAGTATGTCTTTATAAGCTGTTGCAAAGTTTCCAGTAAATTTTCCGTTATATCCGCTAGTACTGTTATAATTGTCTTGAAAATAATTGTTATTGGTTGGAACATTAGAAACATAATTTGAATTTAACGGATCAGTGCTCACAGGATTAAATATAAATGCTTGATAACCAAGATAAGCTTGTTGATCGATAAAATTCAAATTTTCAAAATTAGCATTTTGAAGCGTTGTTAGTGTTATACCTCCTTCTTGAGGTAAACCATTTGCAAATCTCAAAAAATATTTGTCAATAGAATTGTAAGGGTTGATTCCAGCAGAATAAATGCTATTATTGAAATTATTACTATTTTCATAATTAAGCGCAACAGTAAACTTTCTCCAATCATTTTTTGGATTATTGTTTTTAAAGACAAAAGCTACTCCAGCTTGATTTATGTCTATTGAGTTGTCTTTGTCACTAGTATTGGTGCCATAATAGGCAGAATTATTTTTAGTATTAAAACTAGTTCCTGAAAAAGTGGCGTAATTGTTATTAAAGAATATCGAGCCAGCAGGATTTTGATTGATAGCAGATAGGTCTCCGCCAACTGCCCCAAAAGCACCACTCATACCTCTAAATCTTGCAGATCCTGTTAAATTTTCAACAGCATATCGAAGTGCATCTTCGGGTGTTGTTTCTTGTGCTTGCATTACTGAAAATGTCAATCCAATAATGATAATTGATAAATATTTTTTCATAGTGTAATTATTATTTATTATTCAAAAAAATATCTATGCAATTCATAAAAAAGCATAGATATTTATAAGTCATTTATATTATCTTCTTCCACCACCACCTGATGATCTTCCACCACCACCACTGCCACCACCACCACTGCCATAGGATGAAGATCGGGAGCCACCACCGTAGGAAGAAGGTGAATAAGAACGTGCAGGTGCAGATTCGGTTCTTACATTGTTGCTTCTTGAAGACTGCTGCATCTGCATCTGGTTAGATCTTGATGAATTTATTGGGTTGTATGAGGTGTTATTTCTAACCGGATAAGAAGCCGAAGATCTGGTATTGTAGTTGTAATTATTTCTTATATTATTGTTATTAAAATAATTGCTTCTTGTAGAAGAATTTGAAGGATTTGAATTGGTTATAGGGTTTGTTCTTCCGCCGCCAACATTGTAATTATTTGAGTTGGCTGTTCTACTACCACTTGAAGCGTAGGAAGCAGAATTACCTCTTCTACCACCGTTATAATAATAATTATTGTGATAATTTCCATATCCTCCATTACCGTACCAGTTGTTACCATACCAATTATTTCCGCACCAACCGTTTCCGTACCAGCTATTCCAACCAAAACCAATTCCTAAACCCGGACCATACCAATTATTCCAACCCAATCCCCAACTTGGTCCATAAAAATTGTTATATCCCCAATAATTTCCATACCAATAGTTGTTCCAATATCCGTAACCCCAGTTGTTGTCATACACATTTACTGTAACATTCTGCGGATTACTTCCCCAACTTGAATTATTAGCATTGTAATTACCAGTACCATTTCCATTGTTGTTTGTGGCGTCATTGTTTTCTGAATTCACAGAAGTATATTTATCAACATCGGTAAAAACCTGCGAATCTTTATTCAAATCGCTAAAGTACTCTTGGTATTTATTGCTTTGTGAGTTGTTGTTATTTGAAACTTCTCTTTTATTTGAATGCGAATTTCCATAAACTCCATCACTATCATAATAAGAACTGTTTTGATAAGATCCACAAGAGGAAATTACGAACGCGATTAATCCAATTAGTGAACAAATGGATAATCTTTTACCGGAAAAAAAATAAGTTTTCATATCTATAGCATTTTAATTGTTGGACTATACAAAAATAGTTAGTTTTGCCGAACTATTTAGTTAAAATTAGTTAAACAATTTTTATGCCAAACATTCAACATGAGTAAAAATTTAACAAAAAGGGCAGAAGATTATTCAAAATGGTATAACGAACTGGTTGTCAAGGCAGATTTGGCTGAAAACTCGGGAGTTCGTGGTTGCATGGTCATCAAACCTTATGGCTATTCTATTTGGGAAAAAATGCAAGCAGAATTAGACAGAATGTTCAAAGAAACCGGGCATAGTAATGCTTATTTCCCGCTTTTTGTACCCAAAAGTATGTTTGAAGCAGAAGAAAAAAATGCCGAAGGCTTTGCCAAAGAATGCGCTATAGTTACTCATTATCGTTTAAAAAACAATCCAGATAAACCAGGCAAATTGATGGTTGATCCCAATGCAAAATTAGAAGAAGAACTTATTGTAAGACCTACTTCTGAAGCTATTATATGGTCAACCTATAAAAATTGGGTGCAATCATACAGAGATTTACCTCTATTAATAAACCAGTGGGCAAATGTTGTAAGATGGGAAATGCGTACTCGTTTATTTTTACGGACTTCCGAATTTTTATGGCAAGAAGGACACACTGCTCATGCAACAAAGTCAGAAGCTATTGAAGAATCTGAAAAAATGATGCATGTGTACGCTGATTTTTCCGAAAATTTCATGGCTATTCCAGTAATTAAAGGATTGAAGACAGAGTCTGAGCGTTTTGCTGGTGCCGAAGAAACATATTGCATAGAAGCCTTAATGCAGGATGGTAAAGCATTGCAAGCAGGAACTTCACATTTTCTCGGACAAAACTTCGCAAAAGCTTTTGATGTTAAATTTACAAATCAAGAGGGACATCAAGATTATGTTTGGGGAACTTCTTGGGGTGTATCTACACGATTGATGGGAGCGTTAGTAATGACGCATTCTGATGACAATGGTTTAGTTTTGCCACCAAATTTAGCTCCAATTCAAGTTGTTATTGTACCCATTTTTAAATCTGAAGATGATCTAGATGCCATTTCTACTGTTGTAAATGAATTACTACATCAGTTTAAAAAACTTGGAATCACTGTTAAATTTGATAACAGAACTTCACAAAAACCTGGATTTAAATTTGCAGAATGGGAGTTAAAGGGTGTGCCAATTAGAATTGCAATTGGTCCAAAAGATATAGAAAATGGCACTTTCGAAATTGCTCGTCGGGATACTTTGTTAAAAGAAGTGGTTTCAAACGAAGGAATAGTAAATCACATTGCTGATTTGTTAGAGCAAATTCAAAAAGACTTATTTGAAAGAGCATTGAAATTCAGAAATACTCATATTACACAAGTAGATTCGTTTGAAGAATTCAAAGAGGTACTGGAAAATAAAACAGGTTTTATCTCGGCACATTGGGATGGAACGTCTGAAACAGAAGAAAAAATCAAGGATTTAACCAAAGCTACCATCCGTTGCATTCCATTAGATAGAATAACGGAAAGTGGGAAGTGTTTTTTTTCTGGAGGTAAATCTATTGGCAGAGTGTTATTTGCAAAAGCATATTAAAAAAATAGAAAAAAAAATATATAGTCTCTTGCGCAAATAAAAAATAGTTGTATTTTTGCATCCGCATTGAGAAAGATGGCCCGTTCGTCTATCGGTTAGGACGCATGGTTTTCATCCATGTAAGAGGGGTTCGATTCCCCTACGGGCTACAATTTTAAATATAAAAAAATAAAAAATGGCAAATCACAAGTCAGCTTTAAAGAGAATTAGAAGTAACGAAAAAAAGAGAGTCTTAAATAGGTATCAGCACAAAACTACACGTAATGCCATAAAAGCCTTAAGATTATCTACAGATAAATCTGATGCTTCTGCAAAATTATCGGCGGTGGTTTCTATGATTGATAAATTAGCTAAAAAAAATATTATCCATGATAATAAGGCATCTAACCTAAAATCTAAATTAACTAAACATGTTTCAAATTTATAAAATGAGACTTTATTATAATATATTCAAAACGTTCCGATGATTTGGAACGTTTTTTTTTATTTGAATTTGAGATAATCTTTGTAGAATTAAAATGACACTAAAAAAACATTTTAATTAAGTGACATTTTGTAAAAATATGTATCCTCCAAATCAAAAGTAACTAGGTTTTGCGAAGTATAACTATAGAAATAAATATTTTTATTTAAAATTTCTATCATAATTTGAAATGTTCAAGTCGCATATTTTCATATTTGTTATAAAAATTGAAGTTTCAAATTTTCTAACATTTCTTTGGTTACTGGTTTTGAAAGAAAACCTATTACAGGATATGTTCTAGCTTTATTTATATCGTAAGGGTCAATTGAAGAAGAGAGGACGATGAATCTTGTTGAGTCAAAAATATTTTGATATCCTTTTTTAATATAATTTTCTAAAAATTCCCAACCATCCATTATGGGCATATTTAAATCTAAAATTACTAATTTAGGATATTGAATGTTTTCATTGGTAATCCTTTCTTCTAATAAATTATCAAAATATAAAATTGCTTCTTCACCGTTATTTACAGTAATTATTTCTTTGGCAAACTCAACTTTCTCGACAACTTTTTTACAAAGCATCAGGGTAATTGGGTCATCATCTACACATAATATTTTATCTAACATTATTTATTAATTGTTTTTAAATATAATTGTAAAAGTTGTTCCTTTTCCAACAGTACTGTTTACAGATATTGTTCCTCCCATACTTTCTACCTGCGATTTGACCAGATATAATCCTAATCCTTTACTGTCTGTATAATTGTGGAAACGCTGGTAAAGTCCAAAAATTTTATCCTTATTTTTAATTAAATCAATACCTATTCCGTTATCTTTAAAAGTAATAATTATAGTGTCATTTTCAATTTTTGTTGCTATCGATACCTTTAATTGTCTTGTATGTTCCCTATATTTTATTGCATTTGTCAGTAAATTTAAAAAAATACTTTCTAAATAAGACTTATTTATATCTAAAATTGCTATGTCCTCTAAATCAATTTTTAAAATTGGTTTATGAACACTAATTAGAAAGCTCAATTGATTAAAGACATTTTCAAAAATTTCTTTTATTAATACTTTTTCTTTATGAATAGATGGATTATCCTTTATGATAATCACTTTCACTAAATCATTAATAGTTTCATTCAATAAATGCGTTGATTTTGAAAATCCTGTAATTATTTCTTTTAGTTCAGGATTTTCAATTGGTATATCTTCAATAAGATTTAGAAGTCCGGTTAAATTTGACAATGGCGCCCGCAAATTATGTGAAGTGATATAAGAAAATTGCTTTAAATCGTTGTTGTTTTGTGTTAATTCACGAATAAGTTGTTCTCTTTCTTTTTCTTTTTCCTTTTCTAAAGTTACATCCCTCTGAATAGATATCCAATGAGAATGTTCACCATCCTTGTCGGTTACTGGAATCATAGAAAAATTAACCCAAAATTCTTTTCCATTCTTTCTATAACTAATGGTTTCAATAAAACATTCTTTATATTCTTGGATAGCAGTTTTGAGTTTATCATATTCATAAATATCAGATTTTTTACCAAAAAATAATGAAGGCGATTTACCAATTATATCTTTTTGTGAGTAACCCGTCATATCTGTAAATGCGGAGTTAACAAATATTATGTTCGGGATTGGATCATCCGAAGTATCAATATCGGTAATCATAACAGCGTCTTTGGTCTGCGTGATAACTGTTTCAAGCAATCGAAGTCGTTGTTCTTCTTGTTTTTGCTTGGTAACATCTTGTATCGCTCCAATCATTCTAACCAAATTACCATCCGAATCTTTTACTAAAAAACCCCTATCAAAAACATACTTATAGCTCCCATCCGCACATTGAAATCGATATTCATCCTGCCATTTTTCTGTTTTTTGTTCTAAAAATGAATACAGCTTTACTGACATCTTTAGAGTATCTTCGGGATGAATTTTATCAAACCACCATTTGGATGTTTTTCCAACATCTTCCTTTTTATAACCAAAAACACCCTGAATTCCTTTATTCCAAATAAAACTATCGTCATCCATTTTCCAGTCCCAAATAGTATCACTTGTGGCTTTGGCAACAATGTCATAGCGTTCGTTGGATTCTTTTATTTCGATGTTGGTGAGCTGCAATTTTTCAAGTACCGATTTATTTCTTTTTTCATTTTGGTATAAAATAATTTTTAATAACACACCAGAAAAAAGAACAAAAAGAAAATCTTTCACATAATTAAATTGGTGAAATGATTCAAGATTGGAGGTTGAAAAATAGGCTACAAATAATTTATGACCAAGTATCGCCACAAACAGTAAAACAACTATAAAGACTAATGCAGTTTTAGTAGAATTATTTTTCATTGTCCCAAAAATACACAATCAAAAATTAATTTTGATTAATTAGATATAAAAATATTGACAAAAAATAGTTCGTATTGATAGCATCGATAACAAATTGTAAACATTCAAACATTCCGTTTAAATCTAAAAATAAAGTGTACCTTTGCGGCTTCAAAAAAACACAGATGGAATCTATCAGAAACATTGCTATTATTGCTCACGTCGACCACGGAAAAACAACTTTGGTGGACAAAATTATGTATCATTGCCAACTTTTTCGTGAAAACGAGAATGCAGGTGATTTAATTCTTGACAACAATGATTTGGAACGTGAAAGAGGAATTACGATTACTTCAAAAAACGTTTCGGTTGTATATAAAGGAACAAAAATAAATATTATTGACACTCCTGGTCACGCTGATTTTGGTGGTGAAGTAGAACGTGTTTTGAATATGGCAGACGGAGTTTGTTTGCTTGTTGATGCTTTTGAAGGACCCATGCCTCAAACGCGTTTTGTGTTACAAAAAGCTATTGATTTGGGATTAAAACCATGTGTGGTAATCAACAAAGTAGATAAAGAAAATTGTACACCAGAAGAAGTTCATGAAAAAGTTTTCGATTTGATGTATGAATTAGGTGCCGAAGAATGGCAACTAGATTTTCCGACCGTTTACGGCTCTGCGAAACAAAACTGGATGTCAGATGATTTTAGAAATGTAACTTCAAATATCGAACCTTTGTTGGATATGGTAATCGCTCATGTTCCTGCTCCAAAAGTATCTACAGGAACGCCTCAAATGTTAATCACTTCATTAGATTTCTCCTCTTTTACTGGTCGTATTGCGATTGGAAGATTAGAAAGAGGTGAGCTAAAAGAAGGAATGCCAATTTCTCTTTGCAAACGAGAAGGTAAAGTAATTAAATCAAGAATTAAAGAGCTACACACCTTTGAAGGGCTTGGTCGAAAAAAAGTAGAAAGTGTCATTGCAGGTGATATTTGTGCTATTGTTGGTGTTGAAGGGTTTGAAATAGGCGATACCATTGCTGATTTTGAAAATCCTGAAGCATTGCAAACTATTGCTATTGACGAACCTACAATGAGTATGTTGTTTACCATTAACGATTCTCCGTTCTTTGGTAAAGAAGGAAAGTATGTTACCTCACGTCATATAAGAGACCGTTTGACAAAAGAGTTGGAAAAAAACCTAGCAATGAAATTAGGCGAAACCGATTCAGCTGATAAATTCATGGTTTTTGGACGAGGCGTTTTGCACTTGTCTGTACTTATTGAAACCATGAGACGCGAGGGTTACGAAATGCAAATTGGACAACCACAAGTAATTATTAAAGAAATTGATGGTAAAAAATGTGAACCCATTGAAGAGTTAACCATCGATTTACCAGAAAGTCTTTCAGGTCGTGCCGTAGAATTTGTTTCCATCCGAAAAGGCGAAATGTTGAGCATGGAAGCCAAAGGAGAACGTATGATTGTAAAATTCAATATTCCGTCTCGTGGAATTATTGGTTTAAGAAATCAATTACTCACGGCTACTGCTGGCGAAGCGATAATGGCGCACCGCTACATCGGATACGAACCTTACAAAGGAGAAATTCCCGGAAGAAACAACGGTTCATTAATTTCTATGGAAAACGGAAAAGCGATTCCTTATTCTATAGATAAATTACAAGATCGTGGCAAATTCTTCGTTAATCCTAATGATGAAATCTACGAGGGTCAGGTTATTGGAGAAAACTCCCGTAGCGATGATATGGCTATCAATGTTACCAAAGCTAAAAAACAATCCAACGTTCGTTCATCAGGTAATGATGAAAAAGCCAGAATTATTCCGCCGATTATTTTTTCATTAGAAGAAGCGTTAGAATATATTCAGAAAGATGAATATGTAGAGGTAACACCAAAATCTATTCGTTTGAGAAAAATCTATCTGAACGAAACCGACAGAAAACGTAATAAGATTTAAGTGAATATATTTTAAATAATAGGAAACCATCAACTAGAGTTGGTGGTTTTTTTGTTTCTTTAAATATAGAGTTTTTGCCTATTAGCGGGAGAACGGAAGGAATTAAATGAGTATCTGTAGGTGAAAATGAATTGCTAATGGCAACAAATGAGTTTCTAACACATGAAAACGTTCTGCTAAAGGGTGAAAATGTTCTACTAAAGTATAAAAATGTCTTGCTAAATTGTTTTGTATGACTACTATAACTTGAATTATTGACTGCTCCCGAGAAGAAACTCTAGCGGTATATGAAATCGTTCGTGCCAAGAAGCTTCCGAATGATCTTTACCAGGAAAGAATTTAGTTATCCAATTTTTATTTGTAAATCCTTTTTCTTTCATAATCTTATCTACTCCTTTTTGAAGTGTAGGATAAAGAGAATCCAAAGTTTTGTCACCATAATCAAAATAGATTTTATGCGTTTTGGGATTCGGAAGATTCTTTTTCAGATACTTGATAAAAGCGTTCGGAATCGGATTTTTATCGGATGAAAATGTTCCTGGCCAATGTGTCGAAATACAAGCGGCACCACCAAAGACTAGTGGGTATTCACAAATGGCATACATCGAAATCAATCCGCCCATACTCGAACCTGCAATGAAAGTATTGGCTACATCGTTTTTGGTTGAAAATGCTTTGTCTATAAAAGGTTTTAATTCAGAGGTTAAAAACTTTAAATACAAATCGGAATAAGGCTTGAAAACTTCTTTATTTCTTCCCGCTTTTTGGAGTTGAACCGAAATAGTATCTCTTTGGATTGGTGTTAAGAATTCATAAGGTTTTTGAGGGAAATATTCAGATGTCTTTTTTCAGGGATATTCCAAATACCTACTACGATGAATTTCTGTGTTTTATTTTCAGAAATTAATTTTCCAGCAACTTCATCAACTTCCCAGGCTTGCTTATTCCAAGTTTTTTCGGCATCAAATAGCATTTGCCCATCGTGCAGGTAGAGGACAGCATATTCTTCTTTATCAGAATAGCCGTCGGGTAGCCAAACATCAACGTTGCGCTAATCTACAAATTTGGATTTGAAGTTTTCAAAATGTTGTATAGTTCCCGAAGTAACTTTAATTTATTGTGCATACATAGAAAATACGAAAAATAAAGCAAGCAATAGTGCCACCTTTTTATTCATAGCTTATCGTTTTAAAGTAAAATGTCCTCTAGCACTTCGTCCGTCTTCAAACTGAATAGAATACCAATAATCATCGGCAGGCATTTCATGGCCATTATAAGTTCCGTCCCAGCCAAGACCTGTAGTTCCAATTTGTTTTAACAATTTTCCAAAACGGTCAAAAATAAGTATTTTGGAAAGATAATTAAATTGGGCATTTACGCCTTTTACATTCCAGTAATCGTTATAACCGTCGCCATTTGGTGTAAAATAATGCGGAATTCCTAATACGGGAATCGTTATAGGTCCCACTGTACCACAGCCATTACTATCTCGAACATATATATCGTGAATTCCCATAGGCACATTAGTAAATAAATTGCCGTCTTGATAAGGTCCGTTTATATCATCAATAGCAAACTGATATTTTCCTGAACCTGTTACGGTTACTAAGATAGAATTGATATCCGCTAAATCAACAACATCAATATTTTGAATACTGGCAATTTGAGATCCCGTTACTGTAATTACTCTTGTTTTGATACATCCAAATGCATTGGTAACCGCAACACTGTACAAATTTGGAACATTATTTACTGATAGTGTTGGACTTGTAATTCCGCTCATTATACTGCTATTCATATACCATTGGTATTGATAATTTGAAGGTGGCGAAGCATCTAGAATTCCGGCATCAAGGAATGTTTGCGTATCGGGCAAACAAATAATAATGTTTTCTTGTAAATCTATTTTTGGAGTTGGATGCACTATAAACGGGATAGTATAAGTCGCTGTGCAGGTTGTATTTATTGGGTTGGTGACCGTAACTAAAACATTTTGTGTTTTGGTTCTAAAAGGATTTGGTAATTGCGATAAAACCGCACCGTTTTGAAGTGTATATGAAATTTGTAACCCCGTTTGCAAACCCAAAATTGTACTTTCAAAACCAGTAGTATCAAAATCTATAAATTCATCTTGATCAACAGGATTAGGTTCATCATCACAAAATGATGTTTTAGTGATAGCAATAGGAAAAGCTTGAGGCAAATCGTCCACAATAAATTGTAGTGTTTCTTGATCATAGCAGGGATTTCCGCCAGTTTGTGTCGTATTATTATTGACTCTAATAGTAATAGTTTCTGTTCCGTTTACTTGAAAAGGATTAGGTAGCGGAGACGAAAGTGACGTTCCGTTGGCTCCAAAATACGTGACGTTTACGCCGGTTTGTCCGTTCAAAACGGTAGATTGAATTGTAGCGGTATCAAAACGGTATATCCCATCCTGGTCATCATCGCAATGACGAATTAAATTTAAGCTATTTATCGGATTTGCCACAGGTAATGCTTCAACAATAATATCAAAAGTCTTGAAACCAAAACAGGAATTATCAATGGTACTATCCACCCGAGCCCAAATGGTTTGCATGTTTGGGAAACCGATATTTCTATAATTTGAAGGATTTGAAATGGCCAATGTGTTGCCCGATGCATCAGTTTCTTCAAGGAAATCAGCTTCGGTTTTATAATATTTCACGGTAACATTATTGGGTAATATTGCCAATAGACTTGCAGTTATTGAATCAAAATTAAAACTTGAAACACCATCTCTATCATTATGCGCTGCATCTAAAAAATCATCACATTTGTATTGATTTGGAATGAAAAAACTAGGTGGAATTTGTGTTACCGAAACTATCAAGTCTATTCGCGCGATTCTAAAACAACCATTTGAATTTTCAACTCGGGCATAAACACCGGCATTTCCTGAAGTGTAAGCAATAGGATTTGCAATTAAAAATGCATTATTTTGTGTACTAGCCGCTGCAGAAGTAGTATAGTAGGTAAAAGTTTCGTTAATATAATTAGCCGAAATCACATCGTTTTTTTGAGTGAGATTAAATGTAGAAATCCCATCATTATTATCATCACATTGCTTTAGCGAGATAGGAGTTGTAATAACGGGTAAAGCAAAGGTGGTCAGTTTACCATCTGCAGAATATAATCCGCAACTATTGCCGGTTTTGTTCAAAAACACGCGGTACAGATTGCCTGTCATAGCAGGCGAAACATTGAATATCGTTAGCGTATTAGTGGTCACACCACTATAAGTTAAATTGTTTGAAAGTGCAGTCCAAGTGGAACTATTGTTTGTAGAAATTTCCCATTGGTAAGAAGTAACCGGGTTTGATGTAACACTAAAAGTAGCGGTTTGTAATTCGCAAACAGTTGTATTTTGAGGTTGATTTGAAATACTAATTGGAGCGGCTATAATATAATTATTGTTAGGAATAGTGTAGCCAGAACCACTAGTTACCAATCCGTTTGCATTTACTGTGGGAGGAACTAAACTGCCTAGTAAACCATCATGGTTTCCGTCTAAATAACCTGCTTCTATCACATCTAAACACAAATCCTTATCGCTGTCTAGTTCAACATAATTATAAACACCGTTAGCATCAGTATCGGCAATAGTGTAGTTAAGCAGTCCATTATTTGGTGCGGTTTGCACACTGGCAGCCAAGCCATTTGTTCCAAAATTAGCTCCATCAATAATCCCATTTAAATTGCTGTCGGATGCATTACTTCCCGATTCTTTTACATCATAAATTCCATCATTATCTGAATCTAAATCGAGATAATTAGGAATTCCATCTGAATCCGAATCAGCAGGAGTAATGCCTGTGCCAAACATATCATAGATTCCATCTTGGTTCAAATCGGTGGTTGAAAAAGCTAAAATAGTTCGTCCCTGTGCTTCTATAAAATCAGGAATGCCATCGTTATCACTATCTAAATCAATTTGATCTGGAATCCCGTCATTGTCAGAATCTTTGGGAATACAAGTACCGGTTAAATGAAGTTTAAGGCGACTAGAATTTAAATCAGAAATATTTAAATTTTGAATAATTAAAGAGTTGATTAAATACCCTCTAATAGAAAAAGTTCCAGTTCCAGCAGGCAAAGGTACTACGCCGTTTAATCTGAAACGTATTTCAAAAGAAGAAAATTGAGTCACGCCACTTTCAAAAACGCCATCATAATTGGAATCAATCAACAGCTGATTGGTTGGGTTAAGTATTGTAATTGTTTTATTTACGGGGCATGTGATTCTAATTTCGGTAGCCGCTGTCAATAAATCTGCTGCGATAGCTGTAGTTGGATATTCAATAGAGATACTTAAAGGTTTTGCAAAATTGGAAAGAGTATAAAGCACCGAATTGTTTTTTGGCACAGCCGTTTCTGAAACAAAATTGCCTTGCGCATCGCCTGTAATGGGTACGTTTGGAGGTGTTCCCGTTCCTAAAAAAGTAACCGCTCCTGTGTAAGAATTTGAATAATTATTGGTAGAAATAGTTCCAGCTGTTAAATTAGCAAAATTAAAATTTTTATTTCCATACGATTCTAAACAATTGGTGATGCCATCATTATCATTATCTAAATCTATGTTGTCAATAATGCCATCATTATCAATATCGGAGGGACAAGAACTCACAGGGATATCATCTGATGGAGGAACAGTTATGGGACATCCTGTTAATTGCCCTATAACTTTGTAGTATCCTGGTCCTTTTCCGGGAGGTGTTGCTGTAGTTTCTGTTGGCTGATAAGTGTTATTAGTTCCCCCAGGAATTATACTCCCATTAAAATACCATTGAAAACTATCAAAATTGCTTATTGCATTTACTGTTAATACACTGTTTGGGATACAAAAGGATTGAGAAGCAGTAACTTCATTTATCGTTACTTCGGGTTTAAATGTAAATCCAGAGTAGAATCCACCATAAGTTGCTGCACCACTTGAACCATAGTACGAAAGATATACTTCTTTTGAAGAAAAAATAGAAATATTTCCTGTTAATTCAGGAAAAGTATACGTTACATAATTAGGATTTCCTGTAATCGTAAAAGGACCATTAACCGCTGTTGGTATGGTTGTCAATGTATAATTTGTCCCATCAATAATAAAATTTAAAGTAGCTCCAGCTTTTGTCACAATACAAACTGTACCTCTAAAATCTGTTAATGTGCCCACTTGATTGATGAAAGGAATATTATTGATAGATTTAGGCGTTTGACAGCTAAGTGGGGGAAGAAACTGCATATTTTGATTGGCTTGACTATTTCCTCCTCCTATACCTTGGTAGGCAAATACATTTTTAGAAGTATTAATATATAAATTACCATTAGCAGAAAAACTACTACCATCCAACACAAGATATTGTCCAGAACTTAAAGTAGTGTAAGGTGTTGAAGACCCATTTAAAAAAACATCTGTGCCATTTTCATTGGCTACAATTAAGGGACGTTCAACTTCATCAACTCCAGATCCTTTGATAAAAATGTATTCTTTTCCGGTGCGTTCTGCGGAAACAATTTGATCAAAGCCTAAATCTATATTGGTAGTTGTACCATTACTTCCTGCAAAAGAACCACAGTTTACAACAATTGGTTTGGTAGAAGAAATAGAAGCACCTATCAAGCCATCTTTGTTCGCCGCCGTTGGTCCTTCAACCGCGATGGCATAACTTTGACCAGCATTTAAAAAAATGTTGGGAGGTGTGTTGCCTGCTGCGGTATTATTGATTAATTGAACACCAGGTTTTATATCACCAAATGAAATTTCTGTATTATTTTCGGTAGCAAGAATGGTTGCAAAAGTATAATGATTAGCATTTGTGGCGGGAGCAAAAGTATTAACAAAAGCACCAATTCTAAATTGAGTTCCCAAGGCAGCATTTCCTTTGGAAACAATACCTCCCGCTTGAAAATCACCTTGAGATGAAGTCATTCGTACAGTTACATAAATTAAATCTTGTGCTTGTACAATATATCCTTTATTATTTTTGATGGTTCCCACATCACTTCTGGAAATTAATACTTGAGTGTCGAAACCTGTACCAATATCATAAACATAAGGAGTATCTCGGCTTACAGTGCCCGAAATCGTAGCACCGCCAATTTCTTGTATTTGAAAACTAATAGGCGTTATACTAGGACACGAGATGTATAAAGTTTGATTATGAGGTTCTTGTAGATCTGAATTGGATACAGGCGGAATATAATGGGTTTTGCTAAATTGTGCTTGGCAAAGCAACGAAAAAAACAAAACAGTAATTAAAAAAAATAAACTCTTTTTCATTCGTTAAAAATAACAAAAAAAAAAAGAAAACGTAAAAGAAGTATTCTATTATTGTTTTCTTTAAAGAATTGACTTATGAATGCACTACAAATCTCGTTTTTGAATGATTTTATAGGATAAAAAAATGAAAATCGTCGTCCAAACTAAAACAATTAAAATCGTGTAAAAATGCACATCATAATCTTTAACATCAGTAGCGCCAATCGTGGTTTTGATGTTTTTTATAATCGATAGTTTGGTAAAGGGTTCCACTATTAAATTACTCATTGATTCCAAGGGAAAAAATTGCATGATATAAGCAGCTGTTTCACTTTTTGGGAAAATTTTGAATGTTAAAACGCCTTTAGCGATACCTTCTACAATGTTCCAAACAAAAAGGAAGCCAATAGCAAAGGCGGAACGTTTTACCAAAACACCTAAAAATAAACAAAAGGAGAAAAATCCAACTAACTTGAAGAAATAAGCTAGTAAATATTCCATTTGAGAAAAAACAATACCAATTTCGGTGTACGATGAGAAACTGTATCCTAAAATCAGGGACATTAAAAAAATAAACACAGTTGATGTTAGTGCAAAAAGTACAACGGTTAAAAATTTTGAAAGCACAAATTCCTGCTTGCTCATTCCGTCAATAAGGTTTTGCTTTAAGGTTCCGTAACTATATTCATTTGCCATCATAGAAACGATGACAATGCCCAAAAAAAATTTAAGAATGGCAGCAATATAGGTTGTGAAATGCCAAATGTAAGGGAAATTAAAAATCCCTTGATCAGCTAAATGCAACTGAAAATTTCCAAGATTAAATTTTATAGAGGCAATTAATGCAATAAAAGATAATATCACAAAATAGCTAATTGTCAAAACTCTACTGGCTCTGTTTTTCCAGATTTTTTTTAATTCAATAGTAAGTAATCTTTTCATACTAGTTTTTTGTTAATTCAAGAAATTGTTCTTCTAAACTCATTTTTTTAAATACCAAATGATTGAGATAAATTTCTTTTTCAACTAAATAACGGTTTAAGGAAGAAGCACTGAACTGACTTTTAAAATGAACAATTACTTTTCCTTCTAGTTCAGAAATATTTTCGACTTGAGGATGATTTTTAATAATATGGATGAGTTGCGCATTATTTTCAGCTTGTAATTCAAAATAACCTGTTTGCGTGCTCATTCCGTCAACTGTCCCAGAATACAAGATTTCGCCAAAGCGTAAAACCAAAACATGACTGCACACTTTTTCTACTTCGTCTAATAAATGCGAAGCCAAAAGTATAGTTGTTCCTTGCGAAGCGATTAACCTGATAATATCACGAATTTGATGAATGCCTTGTGGGTCTAAACCATTTGTTGGTTCGTCTAGAATTAAAATTTCGGGATCATTTAAAAGCGCCGAAGCAATGGCTAATCGTTGTTTCATTCCTAACGAAAAGGTTTTAAACTTGCTATCTTTTCTGCTGATAAGTCCAACAATTTCTAGCTTTTCATTTACTTTAGAAAAATTAATATTTTTGATTTTGCAAACCAACTCCAAGTTTTCTTTTGCCGACATGTACGGATAAAAATTAGGACGCTCAATAATGGCTCCCACTTTTTTGAGTGCTTCATGGGTTTGCATTGTTCCGCCAAACCAACTATAATCGCCCGAAGTTTTATTAACAACATTTAAAACTATTCCTAGTGTGGTAGATTTTCCAGACCCATTTGGACCAAGAATTCCATATACATTACCTTTTTTTATTTCGAGGGAAACATTGTTTACAGCATGAACTTTGCCATAACGTTTGTGAAGATTTTTGATAGAAAGAATAGACGATTCCAAAGGTTTGGTTTTTAAGTTTCTTGTAGGACGATAGAAACTTTATTTTGTTACTATTCTTTTCTTCTAAAATAAAATTTAGAGACAAATTGCTTTTTTAAATTAATGTAAAACAGCGTTTCGTTAATGTCTTTTAATTCTTTGGTCAAGGCTATCTTATTATTTCGGGTATCGTTTGTTACTTGTATTTTGCAAGTTTTACATTCAAATTCACTAAAGTGAGCATTCACTTTTTTGGTTTCCAAAAAACGATGTCCTAATAACCAACAAAAATAGTTTTTTTTAACCGTTGCTTGAGTTAGGTAGTTTAATTTCATACCATTAGGTTTAAGGATGTATTAAACGTACTAATTATGAAGGATTAAATCCAAAAAAAATCGATAAAATACAATTTATTAAAAATACACATCATAAATACTTACAAATAAATTAAAACTGATGCGATTAAATTATTTATAAGTCACAATGCTAGGTTCGCCAATTTGAAAATCGGGCAGGGACAAATCGCTGTTTTTAAAAGAGTTAGTTTTAAAAACATTGGTGCCTTGCAGCGGAATAGAAGGATAATAAGAAAACGAAATTTGAAAGCTATTAAATACTAAATAATCATTATTTAACAACACGCCCAAACTAAAAACAGAATATAGTTTATCGTTAAAAAGTTTATCATTTTCTCGACCAAGCAAACCAAAAGTTGCGTTTACAAAGGGACTAAAATGGAATCCGTGCCAGTTTCCTGATAAATAAGTTTGTGTTTGAAAGGCTATTAAAAGTTTTTTGGTGCCGTTAAGCAAAGGGTTTCCAAATCCTGAAATTTCACTTTGTTCAGATAATGTGACCCTATCTTTTATGATTGGAGCTCTATTATTTCCTATAATCAAGGTTGGTTTTATAAATTGTCTTACTGTCCAGGTACCGATTGATAGTAAATTGGTAAAATAGTTGGCTTCGACCCTTAATGTTGTTTCTTGCGAAGTGCCACTTTCAAAAAAACTTCCCAATTCTAAATTGGTTCCCAAATACCCAAAAGGAAAAAAATTACCATAAGCAACACGTCCACCAAAATAGGGTCTTTTAACATTGTTTTTATCCTGAAAACCACCAGTTAAAGAGTATACTTGACCATAAGGTACGTCTTCAATAATCCCAAAATTGAATAAATATTTATCTTCAGCAAATTTTCTAGTATTGATTCCTATGGTTGCTAGATATATTTTTTCTGATGCAAAAAACCCTGTTAAATCATAAGCGGGAGTAGGGTTTTCGAAGTAAACTACATTTTTATAGCCTATTGAAGTAATTAAATTCGTAGTTCTAAAGTCTACACTTCTTCCTCTAAAAATTTTAAAAGAATAGCCAAACCAATATTGTTGTTTTTGTAATTTGAAATTCTGAATGGCAAAAATACCTGTAGCATTAGGTAAGGAATCGACATAAAATCTGTTCTCAAAATAAGCTCCACCAGCCATTCTTGTCAGTGGCGAGAAAAAAGGTCTTTCTATTTTTGCACTTCGGGTAACATTATTATTCAAATCATTTTGGTACGAAAAAGTGGTGCTTATATAGGTGTCTTTGATATTATTTATCGTGTAATGAACTTCGTAAGCTCTTCTTTCGTCATCAAATTTTTTGGTAAAATTATTTTCAATTTCGTGACCTAACCCAAAAAAGTTTCTTTCTGTTAAATCAAAATTTCCTTTGGAACTTGAAACTGCTCCTGTTGGAATTATACTCCAAGAATCTAAAACTCGCACGGAAACATCGATTGAATCTTTGGAACCCAAAATTTCGACAGGTTTAATAATAACGCTTCTAACGTAGCGTTGTTTTCTAATTAAACGTTCTGATTCTTTGACAACTAAAGAATCTAAAGGCTCATTTTTTTTAAACAAAAGTAAATTTCTAATCGTCCAATTTTTGGTTTTTAGGTGGAGTCTATTTCCAAATTTTTCAAATCCTTTGTCGGGGGTGTCTTTATAATTATCTACTGAAAAGCCAAAGGGATCTAATGTTTCTACTCTAATTTCTCTGACGATTTTACCTTCATTTCTGTCAAAAGATTTCTTTATAATATATTCTTTTCTTCTATTGATTTGCGTTGGGGTTTCACGAATTTGAGATCTGAATAAAAGTTTATAAATAAATTTTTTGTACTTACGTTTATTCGAATAATCTTCAATTTTTTTATATACTTTGACAGAGTCATTACCGCTATTTTTGATTTGCGCTTGACATAGTTGTATAGCAAAGAATAAAAATAAGAGGAAGTATGTGTACTTAAATTTCATAGCAAGTTCCAATGAAACAAATATAATGGCTTTTGACAATTTTTATTTATATAATTTATGATTTTATTTATAAAAAAAACTATCTAATTCCACTTGGTTTAATCCTCGGAATTAGATAGTTTTTGGCAAAAACAATAACATAATTAACTCTTTTGTTCTTTGTTGAAATAAACCAAGTAGTAGTACATTTGTTTTTCTTCGTCCCAGCCTTTTTCTACATATTTTTCGGCACTTTCGGGATTGATAAAATCTAATTTTATTTGAATATTGGTATCTAAATTAATCACATTTTTTATAAATCGTCGCGCTTCAGAAACAGCTGCGTTGGCAATAGGGAACGTTGTAACATCTTCAATACTATATTTTTCGCCTTTGTCTACTTTATAGTTTTTGAATTCCGGAATCAAGTCAGGATTACCAAGTACTTCATTCAAGAAATTACTTTCTTCAAATTGATCGTTTTTTGCAAAATAATTCACCGAACGATTCATAAACATTACCTCTTCTTTCTTGTCTTCGGCAGGAAAAACAACATCTTTGGCAAATCCTTGACAGAATTTTAAATATTTTTTGGTAATAAAATTTTCATCTTGAAAAGCATCAACCGATAGGAAATGCTCTAACCAATAGCGCGTGTCATATCTATTGCTGTCTACCGAAAGGATTTTGTATCCCTCTTCTTTTTTGTAATTAAAAATTAGACAACCTTTATCTAACTTGTTAAGATTTATTCCTTGTTGCAAAATCATTTTGAGTGTTGTTCCTTTATCTTCAAACTGCATAAAATTGGACATGATTTCACTTTTAAAAATACCAATGCCATCTACCACATTATTATCAATGTTAAGGTTTGTCAAATAGGCAATATAGACTTCACCGTTTTTGATGTGTGGGTGATTGGATTGCTCAAAAAGATGGTTGGTAATTTTCTTTGAAACGTTGTGAATTTCGTTTGGGTTTGCAAAAATTTCTGTTGCAAAATTGAACATTTCGTTGTATTCTATATCGACTTCATGGGCAAACTGAAAATAGTTTTCCTCTTTTTCGCGAAATGATTTGAAAAAATATTCCTTTAATAACGGTACAATTTCGTCATTCAATCTATACCCTTGATCAGAAATAAAAATACTTTCATTGCGACTTTTGTTTCCAATTCGGTGTATTGATAAGCTCTCAATATGAGCATTAAATAGGTTTATCATTATTTTGATTTTATGATAATAAATCGAGAGATAAAAGGATGATCGATTTTACTTGTCTATTCTCTCTTCGTCTATTCTCTGTTTTCTTTTTTTAATTCCAATTTTCTTCAAATCCGTAGTCTTCAAAACTATCTTCACCACCGAAAGAATCTAAATCGTCCTCATCTAAATCATCCACAAACTCTGAATAGAAATCTTCTCCTTCGGTTTCAAATTCTTTTTCAGGAGCAATAGCAGGTAATTCGCCGTGAGAAAATAATAAATTAGGATAAGTTGCTCCGGTTTCAGCTTCTTCTATTGAGGCAAGTTCTATTAAAAAAGTCCACATATTAATGAAATCATATACATAAATTATCTTGGTTTGACCTTCGCCAAGCAATTGATTTAAAGTATAATCGCTCATTGTTTTTTGTTCCCCAACAATATCACCCGTGTCAAACATTGGTATTTCATCTTCTTGATTCCAGGTGTCATCGCAAGTATAAAAAGAGGCTACTTCCAATCCGTCAAAACCAAAAGCATTCACAATAGCGTTGTGAAAATCTTCTAAAGTAGCTTCTTCTTGAATGGCTATATCTCTAAAAACATCCTCTTCGGCATCAAGAATTGCTCTAAATTTGTAAATCATTATTAAAATTTTTCGGTAAGCCACCAAAGGTAATTTTAAATTGTGAATTAAATATTGTCAAATGGTAATTGTTGAAAATAATTTAATGAATTTATAATATAAAACCAATTCGAATTCCACCCCATTTAGCAGAACTACCATAACTAAATTCTCGTGTAAGGAATGTTCTTGAATATTCGAGAAAAAGACCGCGATATTGGAACACGATTCCAAAATTATCCTGAAGAGTAAATCGTTCTATAGCGCTATTATTTATGGTATAAATACTTTTGCGGTTAAATAATCCTCCTTGAAGCGTTGCATCATAACCAATGATATTTAGTAAAGGCTGTGAATAGCAATATAATTGAAGTTTATTTTTATTTTTTGTACTCGTGAACGGCGAATTAATGATTCCCAGAGTAGCATTAAATCCAGTAGAAGCATTAGTAAAGAGAGTCCCTATTTTCACTTCAGCATTTCCTTGTATTGAAAAGAAATTATTAAATCGAATCAATTGTTTTTCATAACTGATTTCATAATTAATAACAGCATCATTTTTTATTTGATTGTACCAACCCAGCGGAATAGTATTCCCGGTTGCTCTATGAATAGCAGTTTGCATATCGCCTCCAAACGCACCAGGACCAATAATTCCTAGGTTTAAAGATGAAACGATTCTGGATTTGTGAATCGTATCTGTGGCAATAAAAAAACTTTTCAGCATTATAGCAGCCGCAAATGGGCGGTCGTCAAACTGAATTTGGTCACTCGCTATATTATTAGCTGTAAAACCAATATGTTCCAAGGAAAGCCCGTATTTGAATTCGCTATTTTTTGAGGCGATAAAAAGATGGTTAACAGGATTTTTGGCAAATTGTGGGGAAACCAATTCAAAATTATAGCCTTGTGTATATTCTTTATCTGTTCCTGTAAAATAATCATTATCATAATGAAACCTGAAATAATGTGTACTTTTTATATCTCGGAAAGATGCCATATTATCAATTTTTTGCGCCATTACAATGGCAGGAATAAAAAATAAAAATGGCAAAAAGATGTTGAATGTTTTCATAGCAGCATGTACGAAATTTTCAAATAGAAAGTTTAAAACAGAATTTTGTCTTCAAAATAATATACAAAATAGTAGGTTTTGAAAGTTCTTATTCAACGATACTGCAAAGTTCAGTAATTTTATAAAAAGTGTCGATTAAAACATCAGATGCCATTTTTATTTCGCTATCCGAAGCTTTTTTTTCAACTAATTCATGCACTACTTTGGTGTTTTTTTTCAAAATCAACAAAGTTTTAATCAATTTAGGATTTCTAAACTCCTGTGGCATACTTTCTACGGACAAACAATCGGAATGTTCTACTAAAATTTTAGAATTTGATTTTATCAACTTGAGGTTTACTTCTTTATTTTGAAAAGTTTTTGCGATAATTTCTTGATAAGCTTTTATGTCCGTCCATTTTTCATATAATGAAGGTGCGGGAAGGGATTTTTCTGAAAAGTATGTTGCAAAAGCAAACAGTGATTTAATAATTTTCATTAGGTAGTTTTGGGTTTAATATGGTGCAATGCTAATCATTTTAACGCGCCATAACTATCAAATTGCTTTAAATATTTATTAAATCTAAAAGATAATTAGCAACTTTATGACTTTGAATTACATAAAAAAGAATCGATGTACTGCACCAAAAAACTAATAATTGTTACTCTGTCGAGTATTGCGGTAGTTCAACGATAAAGTTAGATTTAGGATTTGTAAACAATTAATTTCGAAATATATTACTATAAAATCCAAAGAACAGCTTGCGACTTTAGGCATTCTTTAAAGATAAATATCCTGTCAGATAATTAATAATTCAAACTGAAAAAAACCTGTTCCCAACCGAACGGGTTTTTTTACATTTCATCCACAAAAAATAACAATTCGGTAAACTTAAATTGTATAGTTTTAGTCCTTGATGCAACTTTGACTCATCAAAAATAAAACAGATGAAATTTTTTTACACTTTTATATTTTTAGTAGTCATTTTCGTGGTCAACGCACAGCATATTATATCTGGAACTGTAATGGATGAAAAAAATAAACCCATTCCGGGTGCCAATGTTTTTATTGACGGTACTTATGACGGTACATCAACTGATGAAAAAGGAAATTTTAGTTTTCAAACTAGTGCTTCAGGAAATCAAATTTTGGTAATAAGTTTTTTAGCTTTTGATACCTTGAAAATTGTTATAAATATTGATAATTATAAAGACAAAATGTTTAAACTTAAAGAAAGTGTTAATTCATTAGATGCTGTGGTGATTACTGCAGGAAGTTTTAGTGCTGGAGAAAAAAGCAGAGTTTCGGTTTTAAAACCGTTAGACATAGTCACAACGGCGGGGTCTGCCGGAAATATAATTGCAGCTTTACAAACCCTTCCTGGAACTCAAAATGTAGGCGAAGACGGAAGATTATACGTTCGTGGTGGTGAGGCAGATGAAACACAAACTTTTGTTGATGGGATTCGAGTAGCGCAACCATATGGTGCTACAACCAATAATTTACCTACACGAGGACGCTTTTCTCCGTTTTTATTTAGTGGAATTTCATTCTCTACGGGCGGTTATTCGGCAGAATACGGCGAAGCATTATCGAGTATTTTACTATTGAATACAAACGATGAAGCAACCCAGAACAAAACCGATATTTCTTTTATGACCGTCGGTTTAGGATTGAGTAACACTCAAAAACGAAAAAAAACTTCCATTAGTATCAACACAGCTTATATAGATTTAGCACCGTACCAATTCGCAATTCCGCAAGATGTAGATTGGAACAAACCTTTTCAATCGTTATCGGGAGAAACTGTGTATCGATACAATTTTGCTCAAGGAATTTTTAAATCGTATGCAGCCTTTGACGCCTCAAGATTTGACTTAAATCAAGAAGATATTAACCAGCCTAATAAAGTGAGAGTGAATTTAAAAAACAATAATTTGTATTTCAATACGTCATACAAAGGAAATTTTGGAAGCAATTGGCAAATATTTACTGGGTTGAGTTATGGTTATGGTGAAAATAAAATTGGTATTAATGCAAATACTGTATACAATAATGAACATGCGGCTCATTTGAAATTCAAATTAACCAAAAAATTGTCCTACAGAGTGAAGTTAAATTTTGGATCGGATTATTTTAGTACCAAATTTGATGAAAATTACAACAACACTTTCAATACGGGTTATAACACTTCCATTGCAGCTGTATATACCGAAGCAGATATTTTCTTTTCAAAAAAGTTTGCAACCAAACTAGGTGTAAGAGCTTCAACTAATACTTATCTCAATACAAACAGCTTTTCTCCACGAGCTTCGCTGGCATACAAAATTTCAAAAGACAGTCAATTGGCTTTTGCGTACGGAAATTTTGAACAAGCGCCAAGACAAGAATATCTAAAATATTCTAACGATTTTAAAACCGAAAAAGCATCGCATTACATTTTGAATTATCAATATGTAAAAAATAGCCGAACCTTACGAGCCGAGATGTATTACAAAGGGTATACCAATTTAGTGAAATATGATACCCAAAGCGTTGGAACTAATTCTCAATTTTCAAATGATGGTTATGGATATGCAAAAGGTTTGGATCTTTTCTGGAGAGATGGTAACAGTGTAAAAAATCTAGAATACTGGATTTCTTATTCTTATATCGATACCAAAAGGGATTATAAAAACTTTCCAGCAGAGGTAACACCCAATTTTGTCGCAACACACAGCGCGTCATTTGTAACTAAATATTGGATTTCGGACTGGAAATCACAAATAGGTTTTACTTACCAATTTAGTTCGGGAAGACCCTATAATAATCCCAACGAAAGTGTGTTTATGAATGAAAAAACAAAGTCCTACAGCAACTTGAGTTTCAATTGGGCCTATTTGTTAACACAGCAAAAGATTTTGTATTTTTCTGTTTCGAATGTTTTAGGAACACAAAATATCTTTGGATACAACTATGCAAATACATTGAATGCAAATGGAATTTATGATAGAAAAGCTGTAACACCTACAGCAGATAGATTTTTTTTCGTAGGTTTCTTTTGGACGATTAGTGATAATAAGAAAGATAATCAACTGAAGAATTTGTAGAAAATTAAGGTTATTTTATCATTCATAAAACAATTCATCCATGAAAAACAACATTTCAG